>DASVOY010000570.1:0-2626 GCA_036383115.1 Allostellaceae bacterium | reverse complement strand
GATCTCCAGGCCATCGTCGCCTTAAAGGGCGCCTGCACCTATATCGCCACGCCCGACGGCGATCTCTATGCCCATGACCAGGGCTGCGTCGGCCTCGCCACCTCGGGCTCGGGCGATACGCTCGGCGGCATCCTCGCCGGTCTGCTCGCGCGCGGTGCACCGCCGCTCGACGCGACGCTCTGGGCGGTCTATCTCCACGGTGCCGCCGGACGTGCCATCGAGCAGCGCCGCGGGCTCCTCGGCCTGCTCGCGCGCGAGCTGCTCGACGAGATCCCGCAGATCATGAACGCGCTCTCGCGCGACCGCGAATAACGGTGGGCCGCTCTGCGGCAGACCGTCGCAGGGCCCGTCACAATGTCGTCACAGCCCCGCGCTAGCTTGCCGCATGTGCCGTAGATGAGAGCAGATGAGAGTGGGTCATGGATTACGCCAAACACCTGTCCGACGTCGCTGCCGAGCTCAAGGCGCTGGCCGAGGCGACGGATGACGACGTCATTTACGATGAGCTGATCATCGCCGCCAATGTCTGTGCCGAGGCAGCGGCAGCCATCGAGCTCCACGCCAACGCCTTCGCGTAGATCGAAGGCCTTCGCGTAGATCGAACCTGTCGGGCGGAGAGTGCGCCCGTGCCGCCGACTTAACGCGCCGGCTCGCGCCGCTTGCCCTCGGCCTCGTCGGCGACTTGCTCCCAGCTATTGGCGAGTTCCGTCAGCTTGCGCTGTCGCTCGGCATCGCCGGTCAGCTCCGCCATTTGCCGCAGCTCGAAAGCGCGCCCTCTCCATTCGGCAGGAGTCGACATGGCCTTCCATCTTGGTCGATTTGCCGCAAAAATATAAGTAATGCGATGCGCCGGCGCATCATCCTTTTTGTCGTGCACCGATCGCATCCCGCCGCGGCTGATGAATGCGATCCCGTCACCATGAAGTAGTGCGTCGCCCCGCGACCGAAGTAGACTGACGCAACGAACCCACGCGGGAGGGAACGGATCATGCGTATCGCGCGAATCGACGACCTGCATTGCGACGCCGGCTGGCGCGTCTTCTCGTTCCTCAAGATCACCACCGACGACGGGATCGTCGGCTGGTCGGAGTACAACGAGAGCTACGGCAGCAAGGGCCTGACCGCCGTCATCCGCGCGCTCGGCGAGGGCCTGATCGGCCAGGACCCGCGCCCCTTCGAGCGCATCACCGCGACGCTCTACGCCATCACGCGGCAGGCGCCGGGCGGGATGAACCAGCAGGCGATCGCCGCGATCGAGAACGCGCTCATCGACATCAAGGCGAGGTCGCTCGGCGTTCCCGTTTACGCGCTCTTCGGCGGCCCGGTGCGCGAGCGCCTGCCGCTTTACTGGTCGCATTGCGGCTCCTATCGGCTCGAGCATGCCGAGGCGATGGGCGTCAAGCCGCTGCGCTCGCTCGACGACCTCGCGGAGCTCGGCGCTGAGGTCGCGCGCCGGGGATTCCGCGCGCTCAAGACCAACATCTTCCTCTTCGACGAGATGCCGCCGCGGCTCTACATGCCGGGCTTCGCTCGCTCAGCCGCGGGGCATCCCGAGCTCAACGCCGACCGCCGCACCCTCACCGCCATCGCCGACGAGCTCAAGGCGCTGCGCGAGGGCGCCGGGCCGGGGACGGGGCTCCATCTCGACCTCAACTTCAATTTCAAGACCGAGGGCTATGTGAAGGCCGCGCGCGTGGCCGAGCCCTTCGATCTCGCCTGGCTCGAGATCGACAGCTACGATCCGCGCGCGCTCGCCTTCATCCGCAATGCGGCGCGCATCCCGATTGCGTCCTGCGAATCGCTCTTCGGGCGGCGCCAGTACCGGCCCTTCCTCGAGGCCGGCGCGGTCGACGTCGCCATCGTGGACGTGCCTTGGAACGGGCTCGGCGAATCGCTGAAGGTCGCGGCGATGGCCGATGCCTATGAGGTCAACGTCGCGCCGCATAATTTCTACGGCCATCTCTCGACGTTGATGAGCGCGCATCTGTGCGCCGCGGTGCCGAATTTCCGCATCATGGAGATCGACATCGACGACGTGCCGTGGAAGGACGAGATCGTGACCAAGCCGCCCGTGATCGAGCATGGCGAGCTCGTCGTGCCGACCGTGCCGGGCTGGGGCGCCGACATCGACGAGAAGGTGGTGCGCGCCCATCCGCCGCGGCGCTGAGCGGCAAGGCGATGTCGGACGGCGCCAGGTTCGCCGATAAGCCTGAAGCTCGGCCTCAGCCGCGTACGGTTTCCGGCACTTTGGCCGATGGACAAGCCCGGAGCGACTGCTGCAGCCGATCGCCCCAGCGATCGGTGACATCGTCTGCCACGCCGACTTCCGCCGGATCCGTCAGTTGTCAGGCTGAACTGGGGCAAATCGGGACAATCGTCGAGGAATAGTCAAGACCTGTGGATCGGCGTGTCACGCGACTTGCTGATCACCACCCTCTGATCCGTCGGGTCGTTCGATGAGCTTGCCGTTCTTGAATACCGCGCCGGCACGGACCAGCGCGACGAGGTGGGGTGCGTTGACGGCCCGCCACCGGGTCTGTGCTGATTCGATGAGCTTGAACGCCATCGCGCTGCTGACCTCGGCGGGGGAGCGCTGAGGTCGAGACAGTTACCGCTCCCGGACTGC
>DASVOY010000569.1:0-4598 GCA_036383115.1 Allostellaceae bacterium | reverse complement strand
GCCCCGACATGGCCTGCACCGCGGCGTCGTAGCCGGGATATCCCCCGAGCGGCCCGTCGGCGCCGAAGCCCGAGACGCGGCAATGGATGAGGCGCGGGAATTTGTTCTTGAGCACTTGCTCGTAGCCCATCTCCCAGCGCTCGAGCGTGCCCGTCTTGAAATTCTCCAGCAACACGTCGGCGGTCTCGAGCAGGCGGAACAGCACGCGGCGCCCTTCGGGCTTCGACAAGTCGAGGGCGATGCCGCGCTTGTTGCGGTTGACGCCGATGTAATAGGACGCGGTGCCATCGCGGAAAGGCGGGCCCCAGCCGCGCGTCTCGTCGCCTTGCGGCGGCTCTACCTTGACCACGTCGGCGCCGTGGTCGCCGAGGAACTGGGAGCAGTAAGGGCCGCCGAGGACGCGGCTCAGATCGACCACCTTGACCCCGGCGAGCGCCCCCGGCGATTTGGTCCTTGTCATTTGTCTTTATCCTGTCTGGCGCTGGCCGATACCGAAGACATCGGCGGCGAATTTGGGATAGATCGTGGCGAGAACAGGCGCGACGGTGCCGCGCAACAGCGACAGCACCTTGGGCGAAGGCGCCGACGTCACCGGCACATGCTCCGGCCGGTCGAAGGCGAAGCCGGTATTGTCGAGCACTTCCTCGACGGTGTGGCCGGGGTGGACGCTCTCCAGGCGGAAGCGCGCCCGCGCCTTGTCGAAGCTGAAATGGCAGAGCGGCGTCACCAGGGCGATCGGCCCGCCGCGACGGAACACGTTGGGCGGGCTGGTGCCGGGCGCGCTGATGAAATCCACCTTCTCGACCAGGGTGCGGCGCGAATGCTCGAGCCGGAAGAGGATGATGCGCGGCACCATGAAATAGAGATAGGCCGAGCCATAGGCGCCGGCGAAGCGCGCCTTGGGATGAGCGTAGTCGCCGATGACGTTCAGGTTGATGTTGCCGCTGCCGTCGATCTGCGCGCCGGAGAAGAAGAACACGTCGATGCGGCCCTGGCCGGCGCTGTCGAAGAGCTCGCGCCCGCCATCGGTCCAGAGATTGTGCTCGGGGCTCTGCTGCAGCGACACGTTGGGCGCATCGGCCGAAAGATGTTGCGCGAGGAAGGCGGCGGCCGCCGGGATCGGCGAGTTGGCCCCGACGGCGACGTGCCGCGCGCCCTCGATCAGGCGGAGCACGACGTCGATGAGCACCTCCTCGGGGCGGATGTCCTGTGCCGTGGCGCTCATCTCACGCGGCGCGGCGGTGGAAGACGTATTCGTCCAGATAGCGCCGGAATCCGTCCTCGGTGGCGGCGAGGCGGAGATAATCAAGGATATGCGCGGTGTCCTCGGCATAGATATCGCCGAGCTTGAGCGGCCACGCGCCGCGCGGCGCGAGCGCCACCGCCTCGATATAGAAGGCGGGAATGGTGGCGGCGGCCAGCACCTCGTCCTCGAGAAGATTGCCGTCACGAAGACTCTCCACCGTGGCGACGCTCCGTTGCGAGGCGTGGGCCAGGGTAAAGAGATCGCGCCGGCGGCCGACCCACACATTGCCGTGCCGGTCGGCCATGGGCGCATGGAACAGCGCCACGTCGGGCCGGATCGCCGGCAGAAGAACGATCGGATCGTTCATGCCGAAGGGGTTATCGATTACCTTCCAGTCCGGGCGATGCTTCAGCAGGTCGGAGCCGATGATGCCGCGCAGCGGCGCGAACGGATTGCCCATCTCCGACGCGCGCAGCGCCGCATGGATGGCGGGGCAGGTGGCGTCCTTGAGCTGGATCGCGCCGCTCATCACCGCCGCGGTGAAGCGCGGTGCCGGCCCGAGTTCGCCGAAGCCTACCGCCGAGGTCTCGATCGCCGCGACAGAGCCCGCGCCTATGAGGAGATCCGCCTGGAGCGAGGAGGCCGGGAGGGTGACGAGATCGAGCCGCTTGACGCCGCGGCGGATCAACGCGCGCGTCGCCTCCATGGCGACCCCCGCATAATCAGCGGGGATAGCGAGCTTCGCCCCATCCTCGATCACCGCCAGCGCCGCGTCCAGCTCGCGTAGGGTCTTGCTCACACCCGCTCCTCCCCGTTCCCGCGGCAGCAAAGCATGGCGGGTCGGGGAGGGCAAGCTGCGCGGGTGCCCGCGGCGCTACTCTCTCACTGATACTTGTATTTCGGCATCCAGCCGTTGGCGCCTTCGGGCAGCAGGTCGAAGAGATGCCAGATCGTGGCGAAATCGTCGCCGGGGCCGAAGCCGGTGTCGGACACGCGGACGATCTTGCCGCCGCGCTTCTCGAAGACGGACACGCCGGGCATCCAGCCATTGGCGCTGCGGTAGCCCATGTCGGCGGCGAAATCGGTGCCCTGATGCGACACCATGCGGAAGCGCCAGCCGCGCGACGCCGCGAATTTCTGCTGCTTCTCGGGATCATCGGGCGAGGACACGACGAAGGCAGCGCGGTCCTCGATGTGCGGCGCGATGCCGTTGACGCCGTCCGCCCAGAGCGTGCACATCGGGCAGCTCGCGCCCATGTTGTGGATGATGAAGAGCTGCGGCTTGCTGCCGAAGAGCTGCGACAGCCGGACCTTGCCCTGAGGCGTCGAGAATTCGTAGTCGGCGACCTCCTGGGGCTCGACCGATTGCTGCACCTCCCGCATCTTGCGGCGCAGCTCGGCGATCTGCTGGCGGTATTGCGCCAGTGCTTGGGACGTCTGCTCGTATCGCATGGCCTCGATCCTCCCTTCGAAGATGCCGTTACGAAGATGCAGCTACTCTGCGCGCCGCTTCGCCTTGCGCATGGCCTTCCGCGGGCGGCGGTACGGCGCGCGCTTGTTGCGCTCGAGCTCGTCGAGCCAGGCGGCGAGCGTGTCGAATTGCGCCTGCCAGTACTTGCTATAGCGGTTGAGCCAAAGCGCGGCCTTGAAGATCGGCCCGGCCTCGAGCCGGCAGCGGCTGATCCGGCCGCTGCGCTCCTGGCTGACGAGCCCGGCCCGCACCAGCACATGGATGTGCCGTGACACCGCCTGGAGCGAGATGTCGAAGGGCTCCGCCAGCTCGGAGACAAGCAGATCCGCGCCGTCGAGTCGGCCCAGGATCTCGCGCCGCACCGGATCGGCCAGCGCCGCGAAGACGCGGTCGAGCGCCTCCTCTTCAGGCTCATCCTCGGTCGCGGGGGAATGGCGGGGCACAACATTCAACGTCATGCTTGATAGTCAAGCAGACCGTTGATCATTTGTCAACGATCTGCTAAGCCCGCTGGAAGACCCATACCCCGTCGGCGCGCTCGCGGCGCGCAAGGCGGCCCGAGGCGACGGCGCGAGCGACGTGCGCCATCGTCTCGCCGATGGCGAAGCCGAGCTGATGGCGGTCGAGCGTGCGTCGGAACAGCAGCGGCACGATGTCGGCGCCGGTCCGCGGCTCGGCGCAGGCGGCGACGACCTCGGCGACGCGGCTCGCGTGCAACTCGCGCAGCTGGCGCGTGCGTGCGTGGAGACCGTAGAAGGGGAGATTATGTGACGGCAGCACGAACGCGCTCGCCGGCACCGCCGCTTCGAGCTTGCCGAGCGAGGCGACAAAGCTGCCGAGCGGGTCCTGATCGGCGGCGCGCGGCCACAGGCTGACATTGGGCGAGATCTTCGGCAGCACTTGGTCACCGGCGATGAGCAGGTCGAGGCTAGGGCAGTAGAGGCACGCATGGTCCGGAGCGTGGCCGCGGCCGATGATGACGCGCCAGCGCCGACCGCCAATGTCGAATTCCATGCCGTCGGCGAGGCGCTGATACGTCTCCGGCACCGGGCCCACCAGCGCGCGATAGCTCGTCGGACGGCCCGCCTTCACCGTCTCCGCGGCATCGGCGAAGCCGATGCTGTGATAGAAGCCGATGAGCTCGTCATTGAAGGTGCCGGGGCGCTCGGCGAGGGCGTCCCGCGCTTGCCGCCACTCGCCCTCGGTCGTCCACAGCTCGATGCCGAGACGCTCGGTGAGCCAGCCGGCGAGGCCGATATGGTCGGGATGGAAATGGGTGACGATGAGGCGCGTCACCTTCCGTCCGTCGAGTTCCTCCGCGCAAATCCGCTCCCACAGGCCCTTGATCGTGTCGCTGGCGATGCCGGTATCGATGATCGCCCAGCCCTCGCCATCCTCGACCAGCCAGAGATTGATGTGATTGAGCGCGAAGGGCAGAGGCATGCGCAGCCAGCGCACGCCCGGCGCAATCTCGCGCGCCATGCCGGCGGGCGGCGGCTCCGTATGCGGAAAGCGCAGCTCGGCGAGGCCGCCTTCGGCCAAGCTCATGCCCTGCCGACCCGCTCGAATACCGCGGCGATGCCCTGGCCAACGCCGATGCACATGGTGACGAGCGCGTAACGGCCGCCGGTCCGCTCCAGCTGCCGGATCGCGGTGAGGGCGAGCCGCGCGCCGGATGCGCCGAGCGGATGGCCGATGGCGATGGCGCCCCCATTGGGATTGACGCGGGCATCGTCGAATTTGACGCCCATGAGCTTGAGGCAGCCCAGCACTTGGCTGGCGAAAGCCTCGTTGAGCTCGATGACGTCCATGTCCTTGAGCGAAAGCCCGGCGCGGTCCAGCGCTTTCCTCGAGGCCGGCACCGGCCCCAGCCCCATGACG
>DASVOY010000568.1:0-3811 GCA_036383115.1 Allostellaceae bacterium | reverse complement strand
CCATGGAACTGATCGCCGTCGCACTCACCGCCATCGTCTCGTTCGCCGTGGGCTACGGCGTCCGCGCCTACGCGACGCGCACCCGCCGGCGCGAAGGGATCTGGCTCTAGCAACGGAAACCGTCCCCTTCATCTTCTGCTCGACCCGGCGGCTCTCGTTCGAGAGCGCCCGGAGACAAGCGACCAGCGCATCCGTCGATGCCGCGAACATGGCCCCCGATCCCCCATCCGCCGCTCTTCGCTGCGGCGCGCCGCCGAACGTAGCAAGGGAGCGTCGCCCTCGCCACCGCCGGGCGGCCACGCGCCGTTGCGTGGACCGGCGGTTGGCGGACCCCCGGGCGCCGCAGCGAAGGTGACGCATCCCGTGGTAGCATGCCGGCCCCGACAGGCTGCGGCGAGGAGAGCGGAGGCGGAAGAATGGCGGATGAAACCGGCTCGGTGGCCGATGCCGGCCCTGCGTCCGACCGTCCTGCCGCCGACGGGACGGGCGCGCAGCAGACCGGGCTGGCCTCGATCCTGGGGCCGATCGGACTGGTCTGGACGGTTTCGGATCTCGGCTATTACTTCCTGCTGCCGGCGCTCGGCCTCGCCAGCAGCTACAATGCCGCGCCCGGCGCGAGCACGCTCTATTACGCGCTCTGGGTGGCGGTCGCCCTCGCCCTGTTCCGGCATCGCTACCGCGCGTGGAAGCCGTTCGAGAATGAGCCGTCCACTTATCTCCTGCTGTCGCTATCCGTCGCGGCGTTCGTGCTGTTTGCGGCCTATCTGCTTCCGCTCCTGCCGCAGGCGAGCTGGACCCAGTCCTGGAGCCCGCCGGAGGTCAGGATCGCGACGCCGTGGTACTTCCTGCCGAAATCCGTCGAAATCCTGTTTCAGCAGCTGCTCATCGTCGCCCTGGTTCGCGCCTTGTCGGCGCAGCAGTGCAGCCTGCGCAAGATCGCCGTCTGCTGCGCCGCGCTCTTCGGCGGAACGCACGCGCTTCTCGCCTTCGGCGGCGTGCCCCTGGGTTACGTGGCCCGTTTCATGGTCGCCGCCTCGGCCTTCGGCCTCATGTTTCCGTATCTCCTGCTGCGCGTGCCGAACGGGTTCGCCTACTCCTATGTGGTCCACTGGCTCTATTACGCGGTGACTGTCGCCATGCCCCATATCGTCGCGCGCCAGCCGACCTGACCGGTCACTCGGCGCCGCGCTTGCGGAACTCCATGCGGTGGCCGTTGAACTCGATGGCGAGATCATAGAGGCCGATGAGCGCCAGGAGCGCAATGAGCGCCGGGCCGGTGAAGAGGCCCGAGAGGAATAGCAGCAGCAGGCTGAACGTGACGCCACGCGTCGTCGTCAGCGCCTCGATAAAGATCGCGACGCCGACCACGAGCAGGAGAATGGCGATCGTCCAAGACAGCTTCATTCGAGCCACGCTATTCCCTCCGCATGGTGTCGGCAATATTTTCGCATAAACCTGCCGGTTGCCGCGCTTGGGCGTTCATCGAGCGGATGGCGGGAGCCATCGAGGCGCCTGCCCCCGAGGGAGCGATCGCCCCATGCGCAATATCTACGCCGCGAGCCTGTCCCTAAGCCTGTTGCCCGGTCTTGCCGCCTGCGTCTCGGCGGAGCAGCAGCAGCGGCAGTTCGAGGCGGCTTGCGCCGGCTACGGCTTCGAGCGCGGCACGACGGACTTTGCCCGCTGCATGCAGCGCGAGAGCCTGGCCGAGCGCTACGGCCCCGCCTACGGGCCGCCGCGCTTCGACTTCGGCTGGTACGACGGGAATCATTTCTGACGCCGGCCCGGCGGCAGCGAGGCTCGCCCGCGCTCTAAGGCAGGGCCGGAATGTAGGCGATGGCGCCCAGCAGCACGTCGACATCGCTGCCGTTGCGGGCGAGCGGCAGGATCACGCGCTCCATGCCGAGATAGCGCCGGTCCGGGCGCGCATACATGACCGGTCCCTTGCGGTAGCCTGGCCGGCGCTGCTCGGCAGCCTCGACATACTGGCGCAGAATCAAGCCGTGAAAGCCGGGATGGACCTCGTCGAGATAGCGGCCGGTCAGGTCGCGTCCCATGAGATGGACGTATTCCGTGCCCACCAGCCGGTACCGGAAGCGCAGCGGGCCGCGGCAGACATCGACCATGAACACATGCGGCAGCAGCTGCGGGATCGCGCCGGGATCGACATGCTGGCGCCCAGGCAGCCCCACCGCAGGGTGGATCGACAGCCAATGGTCGTAGAGGCCCCGCACCGTGGGGTGCCAGGTCTCGGGCCTCAGCAGGTCTGGGTCCGCCGCATCCGTCTCCGCCATGCCCCGAGAATAGGAGCGAGCGGTTGAGCAATCATTAACCATGGCCGCGACAGCGTGGCCATGGGCCACTAATCCGCGATCGCCGCGTAGACGAGGCCGTTGATCGCCTGGCGGTAATGCCAGCGGATCGGGCCGGGCGAATGCGCCATGAAGACCACGGCGAGCTCCTCCTTGGGGTCGACCCACCAGTTGGTGCCGCTGGCGCCGGGCCAGGAGAAATCGCCGACCGATCCCAGGAGCCGCACCACGCCCGGCGTCTTGCGCACGGCGAGGCCGAGGCCGAAGCCGTAATCGGCGCGCGTCGGATCGGCGTTGCCGATGAGGTTTTTCACATCGGGGCCGAGCTGGTCCGAAAGCATGTACTCGACCGTCTTGCGGCCGAGCAGGCGCGTCTGGCCGGCCTTGCCCTTGTCCAGCAGCATCAGCGCGAAGCGCAGATAGTCGCTCGCCGTCGACACCGCGCAGCCGCCGCCGCACTCGAACTTCGCGGACTCGGTCGCGACCGGTTCGACCGTCTGCGGCTTGCCGGTATCGGGATCGGTGGGGAGCGCCCTGGCATAGCGCTGCGCCTTCGCCGCCGGGACGAGGAAGCCGGTGTCGACCATGCCCAGCGGCTGCCATAGGCGCTGCCCGAGATAGGCCCCCAGCGTCTCCTCGCTCACCCGCTCGATGAGGAGGCCGAGCACGTCGAGGCCGAAGCCGTAATCCCACACCGTCCCCGGCTGGTGCAGCAGCGGCAACGCGGCCAGCTTGTCGACGAACTCGTTGCCTGCGAGTGTCTTCGCCGCCGCCGCGCTGCCGGCGGGGTAGAGCTTGTGCACCGCCGTCGTGCCACGCCCGCCATAGATCAGGCCCGAGGTATGGATCATCAGGTCGCGGATGGTGATCGGCTTCCTGGCGGGCACCAGGGCGGTGATGGCGTCGCCGCTGGCGTCGAGTTGCGCCACCTTCATCTCGGCGAATTTCGGCAGGTACTTCGCCACGGGATCGTCGAGCGAGAGCGCGCCCTCCTCGACCAGCATCAGCGCGCCCGCCGCCACCATCGGCTTGGTCATCGAGGCTATGTTGAATATGGTGTCGGTGGTCATCTTGATGCCGGCCGCCTTGTCGCGCCAGCCGAAGGCCTCGAAATAGACGATCTTCCCCTTGCGCGCGACGAGCACGACCGCGCCGGGGATCCGTCCGCGCTCGATGTCGGCGTTGAGCGTCGCGGCGATCCGCGCCAGCCGCTCCGACGACATGCCGGCCTCCTCGGCCTTCGCGCGCGGCAGCGGGTCCGACGCCGCCGTCACCGGCGCCGCGCCGAAGACGGTCAGCGAAACAATGCTTGCGCCAATGAAGGCAACACCCCACCGCCCGATCCCCATCGCTCCCTCCCCGATGCTTATTTGCTCGTTCCCGATAGGATAGTCCGGAATCCTCACCGGTGAATACCGACGTGTCGCGTCTTGGCCGCCGGCGCGCATGAGCTTCCGGTCCGTTCCGGCTGTTCGCGGAGATATCACACGGCGCAGGAGCTG
>DASVOY010000567.1:0-2175 GCA_036383115.1 Allostellaceae bacterium | reverse complement strand
CATTGCCAATCCTCCGGCGCGACTTTCGCCACGGCCTGCACAGCGAGGCTCCTGCGGAATTCATCGTCGCTCATCGGCGAGCGCGCGACGCCGAGCACGGCGAAGCGCTCCGGCAGCAGCCGGCCACGCCGCAGATGGCAGAGCGACGGCACCCGGAGTCGCTTGGTCAGGTCGCCGGTGGCGCCGAAGATGACGATCGTGCAGGGCGGCGCCGGCGGCGCCCGGTGTGCCAGGGTTTCCGCGCCCTGCCGCAGCGCGTCATCCATCGGAGCTCTCCGGCCGGCCGGCCGCCTTCGGCTCGACATGGCCGCCGAATTTGTGGCGCATGGCCGAGAGCAGCTTGTCAGCGAAGCTGTGTGGCCGGCGGGAGCGGAAGCGCGCATAGAGCGCGGCCGACAGCACTTCCGCCGGCACGGCTTCCTCGATCGCCGCCATGACCGTCCAGCGGCCCTCGCCGGAATCCTGGACGAAGCCGGAATAGCCTTCGAGCGGCGGATCCTCGGCGAGCGCTGCCGCGGTGAGATCGAGGAGCCAGGACGAGATCACGCTGCCGCGCCGCCATACCTCGGCGATGTCGGCGAGGTCGAGCGTGTAGCGCTGCGCCTCCGGCAAGCTCTCGGCGCCGGCGTTGCGCAGGATGTCAAAACCTTCAGCATAGGCCTGCATCAGCCCGTATTCGATGCCGTTATGGACCATCTTCACGAAATGGCCGGCGCCGCTGGGCCCGCAATGCATATAGCCGCGCTCGACACGAAGATCGCGGCCTGCGCGCCCGGGGGTAAGCGGAATCGCGCCCGCTCCGGGCGCCAGGGCGGCGAAGATCGGATCGAGCCGGTCGACTACCTCCTTGTCGCCGCCGATCATCATGCAATAGCCGCGCTCCAGCCCCCAGACGCCGCCGCTGGTGCCGACATCGACATAGTGGATGCCCTTGCGCCGCAACAAGGCGGCACGGCGGATGTCGTCCTTGTAGAAGGAGTTGCCGCCATCGATGATGACATCGTCCGGTTCCAGCAGCTCGGCAAGCTGCATCACGGCGCGCTCGGTGATCTCGCCTGCCGGCAGCATCAGCCAGACGGCGCGCGGCCTGTCCAGCTTGCTGACGAGATCGTCGAGACTGGCCGCGCCCCGGCTCTCCTGCGCCAGCGCGTCGATCGCGGCCGGGTCCCGATCGAAGACGATACTTTGATGACCGTGCCGGGCGAGCCGCCGCACGATGTTGCCGCCCATCCGACCGAGACCGATCACGCCGAGCTGCATCGTCCAGATCCTCCTCGAAGGTCAGGCCAGAATCCGGCGGATCGCTTCCGTCAGCGTGGCGAGCCCGGCCGCGACGTCCGCGCCGAGATGGACGCGTAGCGCACGCCGGCCGCGCTCGGCAAGCACGTCGAAGTCGCCGCGTGCCTGGGCCGCCTTGACGATGCCGAAGGTGTATTTCTGACCGGGCACCGGCAGATCCTGCGCGTCGTCGCAGGTGATCTGCAGGAACACGCCGGTCGGCGGGCCGCCCTTGTAGGCCTGTCCCGTCGAATGCAGGTAGCGCGGCCCGAAGCCGACGCAGGTCGCCACGTGCTTCCTGTCGCGGATCATCAGGCGCAGCTCCTGGAGCGCCCGGCGGTGGCGGGCATTGCGCTCGATGAAGGCGAGCAGCGCGGCATAGTCGCCGGGTCTGAGCCGGGCCAGATGCGCCTTGAGAATGCCGGCGAGACTCTTCTCCTTGGCGACACCAAGGAGCGCGTCCGCATTCCGGCCATCGGCAAAGAGCTTGATGCTGCCATCCTGCGCGATCGGCTCCTCCGGCGGCAGGCGCCCGGTCTTCTCGAAGGCGGCGGTGAGCTCGCGCGTCCTGATCTTGCTCGCCTCGACATCGGGCTGATCGAAGGGGTTGATGCCGATGATGGCACCGGCCACCGCCGTGGCGAACTCCCAGCGGAAGAATTCCTGGCCGATATGGTAGCGGTCGGCGAGCACGATGCGCACGACCGGATGGCCCGCCCGTTCGAGCGCGACGAGCGTCTCCTGTTGCGCCGCATCTTGTTCCTCGGCGAGCCGCATGTGCACGAACACGCGATCCTGGCCGTAGACATCGGGCGGCCCGAGCGGC
Organism: Allostellaceae bacterium; assembly: GCA_036383115.1. Classification (GTDB taxonomy): domain Bacteria; phylum Pseudomonadota; class Alphaproteobacteria; order ATCC43930; family CGMCC-115725; genus DAHUYF01. Next base: position 71 of record DASVOY010000567.1, on the reverse strand, counting down.
TCTTCGTCGACGGGGATCAGGCCGCGGCCGCGCTTGCCCGTCGATTCCGCGATGAGCTGCTCGAGCCAGGC
>DASVOY010000566.1:0-2377 GCA_036383115.1 Allostellaceae bacterium | reverse complement strand
CTCTGGCGCCAGCAGGTCGCGGCGCCGATCCGCGGCGCGCCGACCGTCGCCGATAACCGCGTCTTCGCCATTACCGTCGAGAACCAGCTCGACGTGCTCGCTGCCGATGACGGGCACCGCCTGTGGAGCCATAACGGCATTCCCGAGACCGCGGGGCTCCTGGGCGGCGCGGCGCCCGCAGTCGAGGGCGACATCGTCGTGGTGCCCTATACCTCCGGCGAGATCTTCGCGCTGCGCGCCGAGAACGGGCGGCCGCTGTGGACCGACAATCTTGCCACGGCGCGGCCGCTCGGCGCGCTCTCGACCCTCGCCGACATTCGCGGCCGCCCGGTGATCGATCGCGGTCGCGTGTTCGCCTTGAGTCACAGCGGGCGCATGGTCGCCATCGATCTGCGCACCGGCGACCGCGTTTGGGAGCAGGAGATCGGCGGCACCCATGGCCCGTGGATCGCTGGCGACTACATCTATGTCCTGAGCAACGATGTCGACCTCGTCTGCCTGACCCGGCAGGACGGCCACGTGCGCTGGGTGCACGATCTGCCGCATTACGAGGACGAGAAGAAGAAAAAGGATCCCGTACGCTGGGCCGGCCCGGTGCTCGCGGGCGAGCGGCTGATCGTCGCCGCGTCGAACGGCGATGGGCTCTCGCTCTCGCCCTACACCGGAGCGACGCTCGGGCGCCTGACGTTTCCCGATGGTGTCTTCGTCGATCCCGTGGTCGCGAACGATACGCTTTACGTGCTGACGGACGACGCCGACGTCATCGCGCTGCGTTGACAGAGCAGGCACGCCCGGAGGAGCTATGGCGCTAACGGTCGCCATCATCGGCCGGCCCAATGTCGGCAAATCGACGCTCTTCAATCGCCTCGTCGGGCAGAGGCTGGCGCTGGTCGACGACACGCCCGGCGTGACCCGCGACCGGCGCGAGGGCGAGGCGGCGCTGGGCGATCTGCGCTTCCGCGTCATCGACACGGCGGGGCTCGAGGAGGGCGAGGCGGGGAGCCTCATCGCGCGCATGCAGGAGCAGACCGCCCGCGCGCTGGAGCAGGCCGATGTCGCGCTCTTCGTCATCGATGCCCGCGCCGGGATCACGCCGCTCGACCGCCACTTCGCCGACGTGCTGCGGCGCGGCCGGGCGCCGGTCGTGGTGGTTGCCAACAAGGCGGAGGGGCGGAGCGCGGACAGCGGCATCTACGAGGCCTTCGCCCTCGGCCTCGGCGAGCCGATACCGGTCTCGGCCGAGCATGGCGAGGGCATGGCCGAGCTTTACGCCACGCTAGCACCCTTCGCCGAGCGCGCAGCCGAGGCCGCGCCCGCCGCCGAGAAGCCACTGCAGCTCGCCGTCATCGGCCGGCCCAATGTCGGCAAGTCGACGCTGGTGAACCGGCTCTTGGGCGAGGAGCGGCTGCTGACCGGGCCGGAGGCCGGCATCACCCGCGACGCCATCGCCACGCTCTGGCAATGGCACGGCCGCGCGGTGCGGCTCATCGACACCGCGGGCCTGCGGCGCCGGCCCAAGGTCGAGGAGAAGCTTGAGAAGCTCTCCGTCGCGGACACGCTGCGCGCCATCCGCTTCGCCGAGGTGGTGGTGCTGGTGGTCGACGCGACGCAGCTCATGGAGAAGCAGGACCTCACCATCGCGCACATGGTCGAGGAGGAGGGCCGCGCCCTCGTCATCGCCGTCAACAAATGGGACCTTGTCGAGGACAAGCCCGCAGCGCTGCGCCGGCTCAAGGACCGGCTCGAGACCTCGCTGCCGCAGCTCGCCGGCGTGCGCTTTGTCACGCTCTCGGCGCGCATCGGCACCGGCATGGCGAAGCTCATGCCCGCGGTGATGGATACATACGAGGCGTGGAACCGCCGCATCGCGACGCCCAAGCTCAACCGCTGGCTCGAGGTGGTGCAGGAGCGCCATCCGCCGCCGCTGGTCGACGGGCGGCGATTGCGGCTGCGCTACATGACGCAGGCCAATATCCGCCCGCCCACCTTCGCGCTCTTCTCGTCGAAGCCGGCCGACCTGCCGGAGACCTACCGGCGCTATCTCGTCAATCTGATGCGCGAGGATTTCGACCTGCCGGGCGTCCCCATCCGCATGATGCTACGCAAGGGGAAGAACCCTTACGCCAGTGCGGAGTAGCGCGGGCTGCGCCTACTTCTCCGGCGGCGCCTGCGGCCGGGGCTGTACTGGTTGTAGAGCGCGGCGCAGGTCGCGTATTGCGGCGCGCCCGGCGCGCCGACATTCTGGCACATCGACCGCACCTGCTGGGCATGCTGCTGGTTCAGCCGCTGCTCCGCAGGCGGCGGATCCGCGCGGCAAGCCTTCCGCTATTTCAACGAATCGAGATAAGCGAAGAGGTTGTCCTTCGACACGACCCAG
>DASVOY010000565.1:0-4706 GCA_036383115.1 Allostellaceae bacterium | reverse complement strand
CGCCGAGTCCGAGGAGGCCACGCGGCAAGGCGAGCGTCACCAGGATGAAAAGGCCGCCCAGCACGAAGAGCCAGGCTTCCGGCACCGAGCCCGTAAGCCAAGTCTTGGCGAAATTGACGAGTACCGCGCCGATGATCGGGCCCAGCAGGGTGCCGCGCCCGCCGACCGCGACCCAGACGGCGATCTCGATCGAATTGGCGGGCGAGAACTCGCTGGGGTTGATGATGCCGACCTGCGGCACGTAGAGCGCGCCGGCGATGCCGGCGAGCACGGCCGAGACGCTGAAGACGAAGAGCTTCGCGTGCTCGACCGAGTAGCCGAGGAAGCGCACGCGGTTCTCGGCGTCGCGCAGCGCCAGCAGCAGGCGGCCGAGCTTGGCGCCGGTGATGAAGCGGCAGAGGAGATATCCGAGGCCGAGCGCCAGCACCGAGGCGATGTAGAGCCCGCGGCGCGTCGCCGGCGCCTGCATCTCGAATCCCAGCAGCGTCTTGAAATCGGTGAGGCCGTTGTTGCCGCCGAAGCCCATGTCGTTGCGGAAGAAGGCCAGGAGCAGCGCGTAGGTGAGCGCCTGGGTGATGATCGAGAGATAGACGCCGGTGACGCGCGAGCGGAAGGCGAACCAGCCGAAGACGAAGGCCAGGAGCCCCGGCACCAGTACGACCATGAGCGCGGCGAAGGCGAAATGGTCGAAGCCCCACCAGTACCAGGGCAGCGATTTCCAATTGAGGAACACCATGAAATCCGGCAGCTCGGCATTGGCGTAGACGCCGCGGGTGCCGATCTGGCGCATGAGATGCATGCCCATGGCGTAGCCGCCCAGCGCGAAGAAGGCGCCGTGCCCGAGGCTCAAGATGCCGGCATAGCCCCAGACGAGATCGAGGCTCACGGCCAGCAGCGCGTAGCAGAGATACTTGCCGAAGAGCGGCACGAGATAGTCGGGAAGCCGCAGCGCCGAGCCGGACGCGGGCAGCGCGTTCAGCAGCGGCACGCCGATGACGAGCACGGCGCCAGCGCCGAGGAACCAGGCCCAGCCGCGCGGCGTGAGCAAGCGGCTTGCTGCGCCCATCATCAGCTCTCGGCGGCGCGGCCCTTGAGCGCGAAGAGCCCGCGCGGCCGCTTCTGGATGAAGAGAATGATGGCGACGAGCACCACGACCTTGCCGAGCACGGAGCCCGCAACCGGCTCCAGGAGCTTGTTGACGATGCCGAGGCTCATCGCGCCGGCGAGCGTGCCCAGAAGGCTGCCGACGCCACCGAACACCACCACCATGAAGCTGTCGACAATGTAGATCTGGCCGAGATTGGGGCTGACATTGCCGATCTGCGACAGGGCCACGCCGGCCATCCCGGCGATGCCCGATCCCAGGCCGAAGGTGAGGGCGTCGACCCGCGCGGTGGCGATGCCCATCGCCGCCGACATGTCGCGGTTCTGCGTCACCGCGCGCATGTGAAGGCCGAGCGTCGTGCGCCGCAGCACCAGAGCGAGAACGCCCAGCACGACGAAACAGAAGACCAATATGACGATGCGGTTCCAGGTGATGGTGGCGCCGCCGACGAGCTCGAAGCCGCCGGTCATCCAGGACGGGTTCGCCACCTCCTTGTTGGGCGCGCCGAAGATGCTGCGCACGAGCTGCTGCAGCACGAGGCTCACGCCCCATGTCGCGAGCATGGTCTCGAGCGGGCGGCCGTAGAGGAAGCGGATGATGCCGCGCTCGAGCGCAATTCCCACCGCTCCGGTCGCAAGGAAGGCGACGGGAACCGCAGCGAGGAGATAGGCGTCGATCCAGGCGGGCGGCAGGAAGGCGCGGAAGAGCTGCTGCACCACGAAGGTGCTGTAGGCGCCGAGCATGATCATCTCGCCATGCGCCATGTTGATGACGCCCATCACGCCGAAGGTGATGGCAAGGCCGATGGCGGCGAGGAGCAGGATGCTGCCGAGGCTCAGGCCCTCGAAGAGGGTCACCGCGAAGCCCACGAGCTTGAGGCGCCCCTCGACCGCGCTCAGCGCCGCGTCGACGGCCCGGCGCAGCTCGGGATCGTCGGCGGCGTCGCGCTGCTGCGCGAGCAGACCGCGGATCTGCGGGTCGGTCGACTTCGCGAGCTCGGCGACGGCGGCGAGACGCTGCTCCTTGCTGCCGCTGCCGACCCGCGCGGCAGCGAGCGCGAGCGCCAGCGCCGCGCGCACTTGCCCATCCTTTTCGGCGTCGAGCGCCTTCTCGAGCGCGACGCCGCCATCGGCGGGCGGATGCTTCAGCGCTTCCTGTGCGGCACGCAGGCGATCTTGCGGATTGGCATCGGACAAGGTCAGGTTGCCGAGCGCGGCGTCGATCACGCCGCGTAGCCGGTTGTTGACGCGCACCTTGTCGAGCGCGTCGCTCGCGACCTCTCCGAGCGCCGCGCCGTCGAGCGCATCGAAGGTCTTGATCTGATCGCCCTCGGGCTCGCCGACGACGACGCGGTGCTCCGCCGTCGTGTAGAGCGCGCCGTCGCTCAGCGCCTTGAGCGCGGGGACGGCCCGCGCGTCGCCGAGCGCGGCCAGGTCCTGCACCGCCTGGACCTTGGTGTCGAAATCATCGGCGCCGAGCTGATCGACGAGCTCCCGCAGATCAGCCGCGACGGCCAGCGACGGCAGCAGCAGAAGCGCAACGAGCGCCGACAGGACGCAACGGAATACCTGCATGATCCTCTCGACCAATCCCCCGAGATTGGTCGACCGGGCCCGGCGATCGGGGTGGCCGGGCCCGGCCGTTCTTCACCCTAGTTCACGAGCGTCTTGTACTTGGGCTCGGTACAATTCCCGCAAACCCAGGGGAAGGTCCAATCGGCGACCTTGCCCTTGTCCTCCGGCAGATAGGGGCTCCAGGCATCCGCCTTGATCGCGTTCTTGGTCTGCCAGACGATCTCGAACTGGCCGTTGGGCTGGATCTCGCCGATCATCACCGGCTTCGACAGGTGATGGTTGGTGTTCATCACCGAGATGAAGCCGGACGGCGCCTGCACCTTCTGCCCATACATCGCCTGGCGCACGGCGTTGACGTCGGTGGTGCCGGCCTGGGTCACCGCCTGCGTCCACATCTTGAAGCCGATGTAGGTCGCCTCCATCGGGTCGTTGGTGACGCGCTTATCGTTCTTGATGAAGGCGTGCCACTGCTTGATGAAGGCGGTGTTGGTCGGGTTCTTGACGGATTCGAAGTAGTTCCAGGCGGCGAGGTGGCCGACGAGATTCTTGGTGTCGATCCCCGAGAGCTCCTCCTCGCCGACCGAGAAGGCGACCACGGGGATGTCGGAGGCCTTGATGCCCTGGTTGGCGAGCTCCTTGTAGAAGGGCACGTTGGCGTCGCCGTTGATGGTCGAGACCACTGCCGTCTTCTTGCCGGCGGAGGCGAATTTCTTGATCGCCGCCACCTCGGTCTGCCAGTCGGAGAAGCCGAAGGGCGTATAGTTGATCATGATGTCGTCGGGCGACACGCCCTTCGACTTCAGGAACGCCTCGAGGATCTTGTTGGTGGTGCGGGGATACACATAGTCGGTGCCCTCGAGCACCCAGCGCTTCGCCTCACCGCCGTCCTTGCCCATGAGGTACTCGACGGCCGGGATCGCCTGCTGGTTGGGCGCGGCGCCGGAGTAGAAGACGTTGTTCGAGCTCTCCTCGCCCTCGTATTGCACGGGATAGAAGAGCAGGCCGTTCAGCTCCTCGAACACCGGCAGCACCGATTTGCGCGACACCGAGGTCCAGCAGCCGAACACGACCGCGACCTTGTCCTTCTCGATCAGCTCGCGCGCCTTCTCGGCGAAGAGCGGCCAGTTGGAGGCGGGATCGACCACCACCGCCTCGACCTTCTTGCCGAGGAGGCCGCCGCGCTTGTTGATGTCGTCGACCATCATCAGCACGGTGTCCTTGAGCGTCGTCTCGCTGATCGCCATCGTGCCGGACAGCGAGTGCAGCACGCCCACTTTGATGGTGTCTGCCGCCTGGGCGGGTACGAACGGGCCCCAAGCGATCATGGCGCCGGCCAGCGCCGCTCCCTTGATCAAGTTCCGTGATGTCATCAGCCTTCCCCTTTTCAGGATTGGGAACTCACGGCGTCATGCGCCTGAACCAGGGATGGCAAGAATCGGGCCAAGTGGCGCGGCCCTTCCGATTCACGCGGCTTCGCCCGCGAGCGGCGAGCGGCCGGCACCGTCTTGAGCGGACTTGTTCACTTTTTCACCCGAGCCTGCCCAAAAACCGACCTCCGCGGCACTGTGATCAAAATTTTCGCATCAGGCACCGATTCCGGCAGCGCGGCTGCCAGATTAAGCAGTTTCCCCTGCCCTCGCCGTCACGACAGATGAGCTTAAGTGCCTGCGGTCGTTCGCATTCCGCTTCCGCCGCGGAGCTGGCCCGGCTTTTGCTTCATGGCAATTGACGTGATCTTGAAGTGATCTCGAGCGCTCTAGGGGCGAGGGACAATGCGGCTGGCGAGGACTCGGCACGGCGTGCTGTTCGGCATCATTCTGTGCGGCGGCTTCGCGCTCTCGTTTCTCCTGGCATCGCCGGCCTGGGCGCATTTCACCGAAGTAGCCGGCGGCAGTTGGGGCGAAGGCCTCGCTCATCCCTTCTCGGGCCTCGATCATCTGGTGGCGATGACCGCCATGGGGCTATGGGCGACGCAGATGGGCCGGCCCTCCCTGTGGCTGCTGCCGACATTCTTCCTGATGTCCATG
>DASVOY010000564.1:0-2905 GCA_036383115.1 Allostellaceae bacterium | reverse complement strand
GGGCTGCTTTATTTCATCAAGCCTTTCAGTCTATCGTAAACGCGATGCCACGCAACAATTTCGCCGCGCCGCACGCGGCCACCCGACGCGAGGGGCGCGCTGCCGCCGTCGAGGTCTTCGCGCCGGCCCGCTTGCATCTGGGATTTCTCGATCTCGATGGCGGGCTTGGCCGCCGCTTTGGCGGCCTCGGATTGGCGATCGATGGCTTCGGCACGCGGCTCACACTGGCGCGCGCTGGCGCCCCGGCGGCGAGCGGCCCTGGCGCGACGCGGGCACTGGGTTATCTCGAGCGCGCCGCGTCGGCGCTGGGCTTGCCGCCGGGCGCACGCATCACACTCACCGAGGCGAGTCCGGCGCATGCGGGTCTTGGCTCCGGCACCCAGCTCGGACTGGCGGTCGTCACGGCGCTCGCGCGCCTCCATCGCGCGAGCATTGCCACGCCGCAACTCGCCCAGGCCATCGGCCGCGGCGCCCGGTCGGGCGTCGGCATCGGCGTCTTCGATCTCGGCGGCCTCATCGTCGATGGCGGGCTCGGGACCGACCCTGAGCCCGCGCCGGTGATTTCGCGCCTCGACGTTCCTGCCGAATGGCGCGTGCTGCTGATCCTCGACCACGCGCGACACGGTCTGCATGGCAGCGCCGAGATGACCGCTTTCGGCGCGCTTCCCGATTTCACCGAGGCGCTCGCCGGACGTCTCTGCCGTCTCGTCCTGCTGCGCCTCTTGCCGGGGATCGCCGAGCGCGACTTCGTCGCGGTCTCCGCTGCGGTGGGCGAGATCCAGCAGCGTCTCGGCGATTATTTCAGCGCGGCGCAGAATGGCCGCTACACCAGCCCGGCGGTGGCCGAGGCGCTGGCATGGCTGCACGCGACCGGCATCGTCGGCATCGGTCAGTCCTCCTGGGGTCCGACCGGCTTCGCGCTGATAGATTCCGCGGCGCATGCCGCCGCCCTTGCGACGGCGCTACGCGACCGCTTTGCTGCGATTCGCAACCTCGAGTTCCGCGTCGTCGCCGGACGCAACCATGGCGCCGACATCACCGTTCTCGCAGACGAAAAGGAGGGCGAGCCATGAGCACGCCGCGCATCCTTCACTTTCTGACACCGCTGCCGAACGTCAGTCCGTTCGACGTCAACATGGCCGTCGACGCCGGATTCGTCACCGCGAGCTACACCAACATCACTCTCAAGGACGTCCCGGCGCTGACGCAGGACGCGATGTTCTCGCGCGCGCCGGCGGACGCGCCAAAGACCTGCCTCTTCGTCGGCGGGCGCGATGCGATCCTTGCGCTCGACATGATGGATGCGGCCAAAGGCGCGATGTTTCCGCCTTTCGTGGTCTCGATCTTCGCCGACCCGTCGGGCGCCTTCACCACGGCGGGGGCGATGGTCGCCTGCGTCGAGCGCCGGCTTGAGAAGCTGGGCGCGAGGCTCGCCGGTGCCAAGGTCGCGGTGTTCGGCGCCAAGGGCGTCGTCGGCGGCGTCGTCGGCGTCATCGCCGCCGAGGCGGGCGCTCAGGTCACGCTGGTGACGCATGACAAGAGCGGCGTCGTCGAGGCCAAGGCGGCGGAATTCATCAAGCGGTTCGGCAAACCGTTCGCCGTCGCCGACGGCAGCACCGACGCCGGACGTCGTGCCGTGCTCGCGCAGGCCGAGGTGGTGCTTGTCGCCGCTCGCGCCGGCGTGCAGGTCCTCTCGGCCGCCGACCTGAGGTATGCGCAGCGCCTGAAGGTGGTCGCCGACGTCAATGCGGTGCCGCCGCTCGGCGTCGAGGGCTTGGACGTCAAGGCCGACGGCGCGCCGATTCCCGGAACATCGGCCGTCGGCATCGGAGCGCTCGCCATCGGTAACATCAAGTTCCGCACGCAACACGCGCTGCTGAAGCGCATATCCGAGGCGAACAAAGCCCAGCGCTTCGACTTCCGCGATGCTTACCGGACGGCGCTTGAGCTCGTCGGCTGAGCCGGCGCCGGTCCTGATCGCCGCGCTTTCCGGCCGGGCGCTCGCCGCCGCTGCGGCGCGCGCTGGCGAGCGCGTCATCGTCTTCGACCTCTTCGCCGACTGCGATACGGCGCGTTATGCCGAGGCGTGCTCGCGATTGCCGCGCGGGCCGGTCGGATTCGAGCGCCGGGCGTTTCTTGCGGCTGTCGAGCGGGTAGCCGGCGCGGTGCGCGGCTTCGTTTACGGTGCGGGCTTCGAGCACGATCCGGATCTCCTCGGCGAAATCGCGCGGCGCGTGCCGCTCATCGGCAACCTGCCGGGGGCGGTGGCGGCGGTGAAGGATCCGTCCGGCTTCGCCGCTCTTCTCGCTCGCTTGAGCTTGCCGCATCCTGCGACATCGCGCAAAGCGCCGTCCGGCGGGGGCTGGCTCAGGAAGATGATTGGCGGCTCGGGCGGGAGCCATATTGCTTCCGCCGTGAGCGCCGCGGCGACACCTGAAACCTATTTCCAGCGCCGCGTCCCCGGCTGCGCCATATCGGCCTCGTTCCTCGCCGATGGAACCGCCGCGCGTGTCCTCGGCTTCACCGAGCAATGGACGAGCGGCGACGCAGCGGCGCCATTCCGCTATGGCGGCTGCGCCGGGCCCGTGCCACTCTCGCCGCGACTTGCCGAAGCGATCGAGACGGCGTGTGATGCGGTCGCGGCGGGCACCGGCTTGGTCGGCCTCAACAGCCTCGATCTGCTGGTGGAGCAGGACCGCTTCCATGTGCTCGAGGTCAATCCGCGTCCAGGCGCGACGCTCGACATCTTCGACGGCCTTGGCGCCTTGTCGCTGTGGCGGCTGCATGTCGACGCCGTGGCCGGACGGCTCCCGCCGGCGCCGCGCGCCGAACCGGCCATGGCGCGCGCCGCGGCGATCGTCTATGCGCCGCGAGCCGTCGTCATACCGGGCGCAATGGCTTGGCC
>DASVOY010000563.1:0-1750 GCA_036383115.1 Allostellaceae bacterium | reverse complement strand
CGATCTGCCGTCGTTCAAGGTCGCGACCAACGTCACCTTGTGCACGCACAACCCGCTCGGTGTCAAAGGCTGCGGCGAGGCGGGCGCGATCGGCGCGCCGCCGGCGATCATGAACGCGGTGGTCAACGCGCTGGCGCCGCTCGGCGTCGCCGATGTCGCCATGCCCGCGACGGCGGAGCGCGTCTGGCGTGCCATCGCCGAGCACGCGCGCGCTTGAGTGCGGCCATCTAACCGAGGCTGTCATGTGTGGATGGCCCCCGGCTAGCAAGGGATTTTTCACGCGCGTGGAAGTGCGGCCAGCTGCGGTCATGTGTACGGCCTGTTGCTGCGGCACGTCCTGGCCGCTGGCCCTGATGGGACCCGTGGATCGAGGCCTGATCATTGCGGCGGGGTCGCGATGCCCCATGACAGCTGACAGGTTGCTCTCGATCGCCGGATTGACCGACATTGCCATCACGCGTGTTCACCCTCGCAAGCCTTCCGGCCCCCTGCTAGCGGCGGCTAAGCCGCCGCCGGCAAGCTTCTGAAATTCTCCTGGCGCGTCATCAGCGCCCAGCCGATGCGCGCCATCTTGTTGGCGAGCGCCACCGCCACGACCTTGCGCGGCTTGCTGGCGAGCAGCTTCTTGAGCCACGGATCCTCTTTGGCGCGCTTGCTCCGGATGAGCGAGGTGGCGCCGTTGACCAGCAGCCGGCGCAGATAGCCGTTGCCGCGCTTGCTGATCGGGCCGAGCCAGACCTTGCCGCCGGTGCCGTCCTGGCGCGGCACCAGGCCGAGCGAGGCGGCGAAGTCCGAGCTGCGGCGGAAGGCGGCGGGATCGACCACCATCGCCGCCATCGCGCTCGACAGGATCGGCCCGTAGCCGGGCGCAGTGATGAGATGCCGGTAAGTCGCATCCGCGCGACCCGCCGCCACGAGTTGCCGATCGATCGCCTCGAGCTTGCGGTCGATGCCGCGCAAGGTCTCCACGATCATCGCCAGGCCGTCGCGCAGCGGGCTCGGCACGCGCTGATCGGCCGGATCGCTCAACACCGCCGCCAGCTCGCCCAACCCGCGCCGCCCCTTGGCCGCCACCAGGCCGAACTCCGCCATCAGCCCGCGCAGCTGGTTGCGCAGCATCGTGTGCTGCCGCATCAAGAGATCGCGCACGCGGTGGATACCAGCCGCCGCCTGCTGCCGCTCGCTCTTGACCGCGACGAAGCGCATCTGCGGCCGGCTGACCGCCTCACAGATCGCCGCGGCATCCGCCGCATCGTTCTTGTTCCGCCGCACATAGGCCTTGGCATAGGCCGGCGGGATCAGCCGCACCTCGTGCCCGAGCTTCTTAAGCTCGCGCGCCCAGTAATGCGACGTGGCACACGCCTCCATGCCGACCAGGCAGCGCGGCAGCTTGCCGAACCACGCCAGCACCTGCGAGCGCCGCAGCACCCGGCGAACCACGACGCGACCGGCAGAATCGACGCCATGCACCTGGAAGACCCGCTTGGCGATATCTACACCCACCGTGCTAACCTCTTTCATGGATGGCTCCCGTTTAAGTTGGTTTTCGACACTCCAACTTTGGCACATCGATGCCGTAAAAGGGGGCCATCCACCCATCAGTGCGAGCGCAGCGAAGCAATCTCCCACAGGTGGTGCACCGCGGCCTGAGGGAGATTGCCGCGCCACGCAGGCGCGCGCCTCGCAATGACGCCGATGATGCCGCGTGATGAAAGCCCGCCCCCCGATGTTATCGGCATAGGGAGGGTGC
>DASVOY010000562.1:0-1840 GCA_036383115.1 Allostellaceae bacterium | reverse complement strand
CTTCGGGCTCTTCGGCCCAGGCGGTGCCGGCAAGACGACGATCCTGAGGATACTCTCCGGTCTCGTATCGCCGACAACGGGAGTTGCTACCTGCGCCGGCCTCGATTTGCGCACGGCGCCGGCAGTAGCGCGTGCGCGGCTCGGCTACGTGAGTCAGAAATTCTCGCTCTATGGCGAGCTCTCGATCGCGCAGAACCTCCGCTTCTTCGCCGCCGCCTACAGGGTCGAGCGGCGCCGGCGCGGCGAACGTGTCGATCGCCTCCTGGCCGAGTTCGGGCTGGAGGCCCATGCCGACGTCCGCGCCGGCGAGCTGCCGCCCGGGCTCAGGCAGCGCCTCGCCCTCGCCGCCAGCCTGGTGCATGAGCCCGGGATCGTCCTGCTGGACGAACCGACGGCGGGCGTCGATCCGCTGACCGCGCACGATATCTGGCGCCGCATCGGCGCGCTGGCCGGCAGCGGCGTTGCCGTCGTCGTTGCCTCCCGGTTCCTGGACGAGGCCGAGTACTGTGATCGGCTGCTGTTGATCTACCGTGGGCGCAGCATCGCCGCAGGCAGGCCGGACGAACTCACGGCGCCCTCCACCGACGGCGGCGATGGCCATGCGACGATCGAGGACGCCTTCGTTGCCCTCATCGGCGATGTGGAGCGGAGACGGGCGGCATGACGATCCGCCTGCGGCGACTCAGGGCGCTCATGCTCAAGGAATGGCGAGAAATCCTGCGTGATCCGCTGGCGATCGGCATGGCCGTTTCCGGGCCGGCCTTGCTGATGGTCCTTTTCGCCTATGGTGTCAGTCTCGACACGGAACGCGTGCCCGTCGCCATCGTGATCGAGAATTCGACGCCGGAAGCGCGGGATCTTGCCGGCGCGTTCCACAACGCACACTACTTCCGCTCCGTCTTCCTGCGGGATCGGCACGCGGCCGAGCACGCGCTCGCCGTCGGCGACGTCAGCGGCGCTGTCGTGCTGGCGGGCGACTTCGCGCGCTCTGTGTACGGCGAGGGCGGCGCGCCGGTGCAGGTGCTGGTCGATGGCGTCGACAGCAGAACGGCCCGCATGATCGCCATCTATGCCGACGGTGCCGTTGCGAACTGGCTCCTCCAACGGGTGCAGGCCCGGCTAGGCGATATCATCCCGTTGGTGCAGATGGAATCCCGGATCTGGTTCAATCCCGACGCCAAGAGCCGCAATTTCGTCGCTCCGGGCGTTATCGCCCTCCTCATGACGGTGACCGGTGCGTTGCTGGCGGCACTCGTGGTGGCACGCGAGTGGGAGCGTGGGACCATGGAAGCGCTGATGGCAACGCCGGCGCTGTCCGGCGATCTCGTGTTCGCGAAGCTCGTGTCATATGTCGCCTTGGGACTCGGTGGCATGGCGCTCACACTCGTCTTCACCGTCTGGGTGATGGAAGTGCCGTTACGCGGGTCCCTGATCATTCTCGCCGGAGCGGCCGCCCTCTTTATGGTCACGGCCTTGAGCCTCGGCTTCCTGATTTCCAGCGCGACGAGGAACCAAGTCAGAGCCGGGCGCCTGAGCCTGACGGCCGGTTATCTTCCGACGATCATGCTCTCGGGACTTCTCTTTGATCTGCGCAATGCGCCGGAGCCGATCCAGTGGATCAGCCATCTCGTCGCGGCGCGGTACTTCATTGCGATCCTCCACACGGTGTTTCTCGTCGGCAACGTCTGGGCGGTCATCCTGCCGAACCTCGCCGGCATGGCGATCATCGCCCTCGTGCTGCTGGCCGCCATCGTGCGCCTCAACCGCAAGCGCCTTGGCTGAAGGGGCACCGTGCTCAGCCAGGTTCTTGCCCTCATCGCGAAAGAGCTTCTTGTCCTCG
>DASVOY010000561.1:0-5903 GCA_036383115.1 Allostellaceae bacterium | reverse complement strand
GCTGAAGCACGCCGAGATGCCGCGGCTCGTCCTTGAGCAGCGCCTTGCGGAAGGAGACGGGGTCCTTGCCTGCGGCATTCGCCACTTCGTCGAGGAAGACTTCGGTGGCGTAGGCGGTGTGGGTACTGCCGACCGAGCGCCACCACAGCACCGGCACGCCCACCTCCGTGGTGTGCAGCTCGACGCCGATATTGGGGATGGCATAGGGCAGGGTCGACGCGCCCTCGACCGAAGTCGCGTCGATGCCGTCCTTGATCAGCCCTGCGAAAGGCGTCCCCGCCATGATCGACTGGCCGACGATGCGGTGCTGCCAGGCGACGAGATCGCCCTTGCCGTCGAGCCCGGCCTCGATCGCGTGGACATACATCGGCCGGTAGCGGCCGCCGCGAATGTCGTCCTCGCGCGTCCACACCAGCTTGATCGGTCTGCCGTCCGCGCCGAGCGCCTTGGCGACGGTCACGGCTTCGACGATGTAGTCCGACACGGCGTTGGCGCGCCGCCCGAAGCTGCCGCCGGCATAGAGCGTGTGGATCGCGACCTGCTCGGGCTTGAGTCCGCCGGCGCGTGCCGCATTCGCCTGGTCGATGGTCTGGAACTGATCGCCGGCCCAGATCTCGCAGGCGTCTCCCGTGAGCCGGACGACGCAGGTCAGCGGCTCCATCGGCGCATGGGCGAGGTAGGGAAACTTGAACGATGCATCGAGCCGCCTGGCGGCGCCGGCGAGCGCAGGATCGACCGCGCCGGTCCTGCGCGCCGGCATCCCCGGCTTCTTGGCGAGCGCCTCATATTCGGCCATCAGCTCCGTAGTGCCGCGTTTCTCCGCCTTGCTGTCGTCCCAATCGACCTTGAGCGCCTCGCGGCCCTGCTTCGCCGCCCAGAAGGTCTTGCCGACCACCGCCACGCCGGCCGGAATCTGCACGACATCGATGACGCCCGGAACCGCTTTCGCCGCAGCGGCGTCAAGCGAGCGCACCGTGGCGCCGAACAGGGGTGGCCGCTGCACCACCGCGGTGACCATGTCCGGCAGCTTCACATCGAGCGCGAACTGCGCCGTGCCATTGGTCTTGGCCGGCGTGTCCAGGCGCGGCACGCGATGCCCGATCAGGCGGAAGTCCTTGGGGTCCTTGACCGTGACGTTCGCGGGCACCGGTTGCGCCGCGGCCTTGCCGGCGAGCGCACCGAAAGTGGCGCTGCGGCCCGAGGCGGCATGCTTGACCACGCCGCGCTCGACGGTGATCTCCGCCGGCGGCACGTTCCAGTCCGCAGCCGCGGCGGCGACGAGCATCGCGCGCGCGGTGGCGCCGGCCTGGCGCAGCTGGTCCCAGGAATTCGCCACGGCCGTGCTGCCGCCCGTTCCCTGCACCTTGCCGAACCGCAGGTTGTTGTAGCGGCTTGCATCCGCCGGCGCCGATTCCGCGCGCACCTGCGCCCAGTCCGCGTCGAGCTCCTCCGCGACAATGGTGGCCAGGCCGGTATAGGTCCCCTGCCCCATCTCGAGGTGCTTGATGATGACGGTCACGGTGTTGTCGGGCGCGATGCGCACGAAGGCGTTGGGCGCGAGCACGCCGTCGCTTCCTGCGGCGGCGACGCGAGGGACGCCGCTCCAATGGAAGCCGATGGTCAGTCCGGCGGTGGCGGCGGCCGCGCCCTGCAAGAACCGGCGGCGGCTCGGGCTGGTGGTGCGGGCGATCGAGCGTGCCATGATCTCAGCTCTCCATGATGCGAGCCGCCTCGTGGATGGCGGCGCGGATGCGGACATAGGTGGCGCAGCGGCAGATGTTGCCGCTCATGGCGCTGTCGATATCGCCGTCATTGGGCTTGGGATTGCCGGCCAGCAGCGCCGTCGCCGACATGATCTGGCCGGACTGGCAATAGCCGCACTGGACGACGTCGAGCTTGCGCCACGCCGTCTGCACCGCCTTGGCCGCCTTGCTCGAGAGCCCCTCGATCGTCGTCACATTCTGGCCGTCGACGGCCGAGACCGGCGTCACGCAGGAGCGTGTCGCCTGCCCTTCGATATGCACGGTGCAGGCGCCGCATTGCGCCATGCCGCAGCCGAATTTGGTGCCGGTGAGGCCGACGACCTCGCGGATTGCCCAGAGCAGGGGCATATCGGGATCGACGTTGAGGGAGGTCGGCTTGCCGTTGAGCGTGAACGAGACGGCCATGAGGCTCTCCTGATCGGGCGACGAGGGCGCGTCAAGCGCGACGCGCCCTTAACCACGTCAGGATAGAGCAATGACGCTTGCCGTATGCATGCCGTGGTTAACGGCCAGCCATGTGCGCCCGGCAACTCGACAGTGTGCCGGCGCGTGCGTACCGGTGGCGGCGTATCAGCCGGGAAGGACGCCCGCTACCGCGCGATAGACGGTCACCGCGCCGATGCCGGCGAGAAGCAGGAGAACGGCGAAGAGCGTCAGCCGCAGCGTGCCGAATCGTGGCCGGGACGCCCCATCATCGCGGCGCACCTCGTCGCCGCTGGTGATCTCCGAGGAAACGGCGAGCCGCTCGCCGGCGGTGAAGGCCGGCGGAAGCCGCTCGCCCCGCCGGGCCTCGGCAGGAAAGCGGACGGGCGGGCTGGCGCCGCGAGCCGGGTCGGCCGGACGCGGCGCGGCCCGCATCGGCACGGGTTCGCGCGCCGCCGGAGCGGCGGGCGCGCCGAGATGGGGCTCCGGGCGATCGCCGGCGGTGGGTCGAACAGAGGGCATGTGCTGCCGCGCTTTCCAAAAGGTTGCGCGACCCTCGCACTACCTTGTGTCGATAGTTGGGCAGGCACCGCCACATCGCCGCCGCAATCGTTAAGCCGGTCCGGCGCGCAACCGTGCGCCGCTTTACCCTGCCGTCGCCGACTTCGCCGCCGCGGGCCTGGCGCGTACCTGCGCCGCGAGCTGCGCCTCGATCGCCTCGAGGGAGCGGCCCCTGGTTTCGATGCCGAGCGCCAGATAGACCACGCCCGCCAGTGCGTACCAGCCCGCGAGATAGAGGAAGGCCGGCAGGATCGCGTCGATGGTGACCTGGGGGCTGACCACGTTCGACGATCCCACGATGAGCGCCAGCCCCAAGGGCCCGATGATCTTGCCGATGCCACCGAAGCCATAGGCCGAGCCCATGCCGGTGGTGCGCAGATTGGACGGCCAGACCTCGGCGGCATAGGGTCCGACGATCGAGAAGCCGCCATCGCCGAGGAAATGCACGACGATGAGCAGCAGCCAGAACACCGAGACGGTACCGATCGTGGCGCTGTGGAACACGCCGGCGAGCACCACCGCGGCCGCGGCACCGAGGCCGAACAACCCGCCCGAGGCGCGCCGGCCGATCGCCTCCGACAGCCAGGCGAAGACGATGCGCCCAACGAAGCCGCCACTGTTGACGAAGATCAGCAGGAACGAAGCGTCCTGCGGCGACAGGTTCAGCACCAGCATGAGCAGGGTCGGCGCCCAGAGATTGATGCCGTAGACCCCAGTCTGGGCGCCGAGATTGCCGAGCCAGGACACGGCGAGGCTGCGCGGGTAGCGGAACACGGCGGAGAAGCGCGGCTTCTCCATGGCCGGTGCGGTCACCGCCGAGAGCGGGATGCGCGCGGGGTCCATCTCGAGCGCCCAGGCGAGCGCCTTGCGCGCCTCCTCGGGCCGGCCCATCCGGGCGAGCCAGCGCGGCGATTCCGGGACCCAGGCGCGGATGAGGAGCGTCAGCATCGCCGGCAGGAGACCGACGGCGAAGAGGCCGCGCCAGCCGACCACGGGGGCCAGATAGGCGCCGCACACCGAGCCGAGCAGGATGCCCACCGGCACGAAGCAGGTTACCATGCCGCCGATGAAGCCGCGCTTCGATGTCGGCATGAACTCCTGCACCAGCGGCAGGTCGACGCAATAGAGCCCGCCGACGCCGAAGCCGACCAGGAAGCGGAACACCGAGAGAAAGATCCAGGCGCGGTCCGGCGTCAGCGCCAGGATGCCCGTCGCCACCGAGAAATTGATCACGGTGGCGATGAACACGCTCTTGCGGCCGATGCGGTCGGCGACATAGCCCCAGACATAGGCGCCGGCGATGGCGCCGATCCCCGATGACAGCAGGATCACCGCGGATTCGCCGAAGGTGAGCTGCCATGGCTTGACGATGAAGGCGAGGACGTAGCCGATGAGGAAGTAATCGAAGAATTCCAGCATGTCGCCGAGGATCGCCGCCGCGATGATGCGGTACTGGTTGCCGGTGAGCCTCGTCTGCTTGTCGAGGTACTCGAGCATCGTTTCCTCCCGTCTCTCCCCCTGCCCTCAGGGCGAGGGTATTCGCGTGCCGCGCTCCTCCTACTTGATCGCCAGCGGGTTGGCGGGCGAGCCGACGGCGCCGGTGATCGGCAGGGCGGGCGCCACGAACATGAATTCGTAGCGCTTGTCCTCGGCGCAATCCTTGGCGAGTTCGGCGAGATAGAATATCTCGCCCACGGTCAGTCCCATGATCGGGATGGCGATCCAGTGCCAGGGCTGGGTCGCCTCGTCGGTCTGGTTGGGCCGCACCTCGACACCCCAGGTGTCGGTGACGATCGCCGCCACCTGCTTCGCGTGCAGCCAGTCGAGCGTCTCGAAGGCAAGCCCGGGCGCGTCGCCGCCGGAATAGCCGTCCCAGCTCGCGGCGTCGAGCTTCGCCTCCATCTGCCCGGTGCGCACGAGCAGATAATCGCCGCGCCCGACCGTGACGCGGCAATGCCGCTCGGCTTTGTCGAGATGATCGCAGGTGATGGCGAATCCATCCGGGAGATACTCCATCCCCAGCATGCGCGGGATGTCGAGGAGCACGCCGCGGCCGACCATCTTCTCCTTGGTCTTCTCGAGGCCGCATTTCTGCGCGCCCATCGAGGTCACGGTGCGGCAGTCATAGCCGTTCCACATGTGGTCGCCGTAGAAGATGTGGCCGAGCCCATCCCACTGTGTGCCGCATTGCAACGGCATGATGATGATGTCGTCGGCGCCGCGGATCTTGCGGTGGTCGAGCACGCCCGAATAGGCGTCCGTGCCGGTGCGCAGCATGACATGGATGGGATTGAAGCGGCCAAGGGCCGGATAGTTGGTCTTGCCGCCCTGCGGCCCCTTGGCGTCATAGGCAAGGGCGAGCGACATCACCTTGCCCTTCTGCACCAGACGCGCCGCCGCGACGATGTCCTCGGGCCGCGTGAAGTTGAGCGTGCCGATCTCATCCTCGGCGCCCCAGCGGCCCCAGTTCTTGAGGCGCTCCGCCGCGGCGCGGATGTCGCTCATGGTGAGCTTGCGAGTCGAGCCCTCCGTTCCGGCCATCGCTTTCCTCCCAGTTTTCTCATCTTGAGGGCTCTCCGCGCCGATGCTTCGTCCGACGACTATTCGATCTGCGCCGGCACGACGGTGGCCCCGCCCGAGGCGAAGTTCGGCACGTCCGCCACGACCTTCTGGAACGCCGGCGATGCCGTTACCGTCTGCATCCGCTTCGGGCTGTCGAACCACAATTCGGTGATGCGGTAGAAGGCGGGCGGCTTGCCATCGGGGCTCGGCAGCCCCTTGGCCAGCTCCACGCGCTTGATGCCCTTGATCTTGTAGACCATCGGCATGTGCGTGCCGAGATAGTATTTCTCGAACGCTGCGGGATCCTTGGGCATACCGTAGAGCACGGTGAGCTTGGTGCCCTTCTGCGCCGCCTCCGCGCTTGTGCCCGTCCCGATCACCAGCGTCGATGCCGCCGCTACGCCGAGCCCCAGTGCCGCCCGCCGATCCAGTCCGGACATCCTGCTGCTCATAGGTGTTTCCCCCCTTCAATCAGGCATGACCGCGAAGCGCAGCCCGGCGCCTGCCGCGCGATCGTGGCACAGCGCGGGCGACGGGGGAAGCCGAGCCTGATCGCAGCGGCCCGCCCCCACCCTCCCGTCGCTATGCACCGGG
>DASVOY010000560.1:0-1839 GCA_036383115.1 Allostellaceae bacterium | reverse complement strand
GCGGATGTGGCGGCGATCCTCGCGCAGATGGGCGGTGATGCCGTCCGCGCCAGCCTCGGCCACGAGCCGCGCTGCGCGCACCGGATCGGGATGCCGCCCGCCCCGCGCGTTCCTGACGGTAGCGACGTGGTCGATGTTGACGCCGAGGCGGAGCGGACGCTTGGCCGGAGTCATTACTCTGCCACTAACCCCGCGCGCGCTCGACCGAGTTGATCACCGGCGTGGCGCGCAAGGCGGCGATGATGTTGGTGAGGTGCTTCACGTCCGTCACCTCGATGTCGACGAGGATCTCGAAGAAATCGGCCGAGCGGTTGGTGATCTTGAGAGTGGTGATGTTGCCGTGCTGCTTGCCGATGACCGTCGTCAGGCTGCCGAGGCTGCCGGGCTCATTGCCGAGGGTGACATTGATGCGGCCGACATGGCCGAGGTCGCCGTCGCCCTTGCTGTTCCAGGCGACGTCGAGCCAGCGCTCCGGCGTGTCGGCGAAATTGGCGAGCGCGTCGCAGTCGATGGTGTGGATGGTGACGCCCTTGCCGGTCGTGACGATGCCGACGATGCGGTCGCCGGGCAGCGGGTGGCAGCAGCCGGCGAAATGCAGCGCCATGCCGGGGATAAGGCCGCGGATCGGCACCGCGTTCTCCGACGCCTTCTTGCCGCGCGCCATGGCGAACGGCACGACCTTGGCGGGCTTGCCGTCCGGCTTCGGCGGATGGAGCGCATGCACCACCTCGCGCCCCGTCGCCAACCCCTCGCCCACCGCGACGTAGAGATCCTCGGCGCTGGCGGCGTTGAAGGTCTTGAGCGCCGGCTCCAGCGCCTTCTCCTGGAAGTCGTGGCCTTCGTGGCGGAACGCCTTCTGCAGGATCGCCTTGCCGAGGTCGAGATACTGCTGGCGCTGCTGGGTGCGGATGAAGCGGCGGATGCGGGCGCGCGCCTTGCCGGTGACGACGAAGCGCTCCCAGGTCGGCGACGGCGTCTGCGCCTTCGAGGTGATGATCTCGACCTGGTCGCCATTCGAGAGCTGGGTGCGCAGCGGCGCGAGCCGGCCATTGACCTTGGCGCCGACGCAGGTGTCGCCCACCACCGAGTGGACCGCGTAGGCGAAATCGACCGGCGTCGCGGCGCGGGGCAGTGCGATCAAATCGCCCTTGGGCGTGAAGCAGAAGACCTGGTCCTGGAACATCTCGAGCTTGGTGTGCTCAAGGAATTCCTGCGGGTCGGAGGCATGCTCGAGGATGTCGAGCAGCTCGCGCAGCCAGCGGTATTGCCGCCCCTCGGTGCGCGGCGCGCCCTGCTTGTAGACCCAGTGGGCGGCGACGCCGAGCTCGGCAACCTCGTGCATGTCCTGGGTTCGGATCTGCATCTCGATGCGCTGCCGCTCCGGGCCGATGACGCCGGTGTGGAGCGAGCGGTAATTATTGGGCTTGGGCGTCGAGATGTAATCCTTGAAGCGACCCGGCACCACGGGATAGCGGCTGTGGATGACGCCGAGCGCGTGGTAGCACTCCTCCACGCTCTCGACGACGACGCGGAACGCCATGATGTCCGAGAGCTGCTCAAAGCCGATATTCTTCTTCTGCATCTTGCGCCAGACCGAATAGGGCGTCTTCTCGCGCCCGGACACCTCGGCCTTGAGCCCGCCCGCGGCCAACGTCTCGTTGAGCTCATCCATGATGCGCTCGACGAGGTCGCCGCCCTTGGCGCGCAGAAAGGCGAGGCGCGCCATGATGCTTTGCCGCGCATCGGCATAGAGCTCGGCGAAAGCCAAGTCCTCGAGCTCGTCCTTCATGTCGTGCATGCCGATGCGCTCGGCCAGAGGCGCATAGATCTCCGTGGTTT
>DASVOY010000559.1:0-5927 GCA_036383115.1 Allostellaceae bacterium | reverse complement strand
GCGCCGCAGGAGGACCAGGGCGTCGTCATCACCTCGTCGACCGGGGCGCCGAACGCCACGCTGCAGCAGCGCCTGATCTACTCGCGGCAGGTCTATGACATCTTCGCCAAATATCCCGAGACGGACCACGTCTTCCAGCTCGACGCCCCGGCGCAGACCATCGCCGGCATGGTGCTGAAGCCGTGGGACCAGCGCAAAAGGACCAGCAACCAGCTGCAGCCCATCGTGCAGCAGGACGTCAGTGCCATCGCCGGCGCGCGCGTGGCCGCCTTCCAGCTGCCGTCCCTGCCGGGCGCGCAGGGATTGCCGGTGCAGTTCGTCATCAACACGACCGATTCCTTCGAACGGCTGAACGACATCGCGCAGCAATTCCTGCAGGAAGCGGTCAAGAGCGGCATGTTCATCTTCCTCGACGCCGACCTCAAGATCGACAAGCCGCAATCGACGCTCGTCATCGACCGCGACAAGGCGGCGCAGCTCGGCTTGACGATGAGCGACATCGGCGCCGCCATGGCCTCGATGCTCGGCGGCAACTACACCGGCTATTTCGAGATCGACGGCCGCTCCTACAAGAAGATTCCGCAGGTGCAGCAACGCTATCGCCTCAACACCGACCAGCTGCTCAATTTCTATATCAAGACGCGCGACGGCACGCCGGTACCGCTGTCGACCGTCGCGCAGATCAAGACGCGGACGATCCCGGAATCCTTGAACCACTTCCAGCAGCTCAACGGCGCGACGATCCAGGGCGTGGCAATGCCGGGGGTCGCGCAGGCCGATGTGCTCAACTACCTCAACGATCTCGCGGCGGGCCGCATAGCGGGCAAAGAAGACGCGAAATTGCCGCAGGGCTATACGGTCGACTACGGCGGGCTGTCGCGCCAATACATGCAGGAGTCGAGCGGCTTCGCGGCGACGTTCGGATTTGCCCTCATCATCATCTTCCTATCGCTCGCCGCGTTGTTCGAGAGCTTCCGCGATCCCCTGATCATTCTCGTCTCGGTGCCGATGTCGATCGCAGGAGCACTGATCTTCATCTATCTCGGCCTGGGCGGCGCGAGCGTCAACATCTACACGCAGGTCGGGCTGGTGACGCTGATGGGCCTCATCAGCAAACACGGCATCCTCATCGTCGAGTTCGCCAACGAGCTGCAAATGCAAGGCAAGTCGAAGCGCGAGGCGGTCGAGCTCGCGGCCGGCATCCGGCTGCGCCCGATCCTGATGACGACGGCGGCGATGGTGCTGGGCGTCTTCCCGCTGATCATCGCTTCCGGCGCCGGCGCGGTGTCGCGCTTCAACATGGGCCTGGTCATCGCCAGCGGCATCGCCATCGGCACGCTGTTCACGCTCTTCGTCGTCCCGGCGGCCTATCTGCTGATCGCCACCGACCACTCCAGGAAGAGTGAAGCCGAGGAGGAAGTCCTCGACCCGGCGGCGGCGCACGGCGCCTGAGGAGGCGCCGCCGCCGCGGCTCGGCGGTCAGCCGCGCCGATAGGGGTAGCAGCGCTCCCGCTCGAGCGCGATGCCGAGATGCGCGCCGAGAGCTCGGATCGCGTCGCCCTGCTCCGGATAGGGATCGCTGTTGGCGACGCCGACGACGATCGGCCTGAAGCGGCGCTCGTCGCGGCCCTCGGGCGGCAGCATGGCCGTGGCCAGCGCGTTGCCCTCGCCGTCGCGCAGCGTCAGGAACAGCGGCATCGCGCGCTGGAGATGCGCGTTCAATCCAATCTCCTGCTCGACGAAGGCGCCCGACGGCGGCTGATAGGACTGCGCCGCCTTGTCCCTCTCCTGACGAAAGAATTTCTCGACGGCGTGACGCATTATGTCGGATTCAGTGATTGCTTCCGCCTCGGTCTCGATGCGGAACCAGGTCTTCCCTCCCGGCGCGTCACAGACGTATCTCATGCGTCCTCCCGGTTTCACTAGGATCGCAAGCCACTCTAGGCCGACGCCCCAGCTTCGACGAGATACGCTCTTCTGACAAGCCCTCCGCCGCCCAAATCTCCGCGACCTCTCGGCGAAGGAAACGATCGAGCTCAGCCGGCGGCCTCCACCGCGGAACGGCGGCGGCTGCGGTCCACGAACTGTATCCCCGCCTGCCCGTCCCGCTGCCAGACCGCCTTGCCGCGACGCGTGCCGCGGCGCCCGAGCGTGATCCTCACGCCGTGCTCCGCGGCGATATGGCGATCGAGCTGCAGCTTCGCGCCGCTGCGCGAGTAGTCGAGCACCGTGCATGACAGGCGATGCTCGCCGATCTCGACGATCGCGTCCCAGCGGACGGGAACGCGGCGCGAGCGGCGGCGCTCCCGCGGCAGCGCGGCGGGGAGCGGCTCGTCCAGCGCTGCCACGCGCCCGCCGCGCGGCGCCGTCTCGCCGCGACGCGCGACGCTCCCCTTGAGGGCAAAGGCGCCGATGAGCAGCCGGTCGACGGTCGCCCCATCGGACGAGAGCGGCAGGATCAGCTTCTCCACGCGCTCCACCGCGCTGCGCACCGCCGGGTCGTCGTCGATGACCAGCGGCTCGCCGCTGTCACAGACATGCGCGTACTCCTGCCGCACCTGCTCGCGCACGCCGTCGGGCAGCGCGCTCATGCCCTTGCCGGTGAGATCCATGTCGAAGGCGATGGCGAGGTCGGTGCCGTAAACGCGGTGATGAAAATCGCGGCCGCCATCAACGACTTCGATCAAATGAAGATGGCCCAGCCACTCGCGCAGCTCGAGCACATCGAAATCCGCGCGCGCCGGCATGCGCCGCGCGCCGCGTTTCGCGTGCCAGAACTCGAGAAGGGCGGAAAGCTTCGGATGCGTCGGACGCGGGGACAAGGTGGAACCGATGCCAGTCAGGTTTTTCATCATAATCTCGCTTCTGGCGCGCGGCGAGCCTTACCTCAGCGCCGCTCCGCGCCGGCCGACGCACGCCCGTCGGCAAATGATCGACCGCAAGAAACCGGCAGGTATATACAGCAAAGGTTGGACTTGCTACCGTATATCCGAGAATATCATTGTCGTACGTTTCGCGATTTCTTTAGCCGCCGATTAACCATGATCGACGGACAGTTTTTTTGTCTGCGGAAGTGGAATGAACATCGTTCCGGAAAGAGCGGCCGTCTTCTCCGACCGCGAGAAAGACGAACTCATCATTGTCATGGATGGATTCCGCATCGTCCTGAGCGGCAACGAGGCGCGGGCACTGAGTTTTGCCCTCTCTGAGGGTTTAAAGAAGTTGAATATCGAGCACCCGGTGAATTATCACCCAGCCAGCCCGTCCCTCCAAGAGGCCTATGGCCGGATGCATCCGCCTGTCCCGTTCGCCGGGCCTAACGCCGAGGAAACCGGCGCCGCCAGCCGGCGCGCCGGCCAGCCTTCCCACGATCCGTCCGCGGACGAGGCAGCGCGCGGAGTGGGGCTTTCCCGGATGCTCGCGGCGACCAATGCCGGCGTGATCGCTACCGACCCGCGCCAGCCCGACAATCCGATCATCTTCGCCAACGCCGCCGCCGCCGCGATGACGGGGTATACCGTCGCCGAGCTGGTCGGGCAGAACTGGCGCATCCTCTTCGGAGCCGCGACCGACCCCAAGACGGTCGATCGGATCCGCGACGCACGCGAGAATGAGCAGCCGATTTCCGTGACTTTGGTTAATTACCGCAAGGACGGCACGCCCTTCTGGTCGCGGCTCGACATCAGCCCGTTCCGCGGCCCGGACCAGAACCTGGCGGGGTTCATCGGCGTCTTCCTCGACATCACCGAGCAGAAGCGGATCGAGGAGGAGGCGCACCGCGCCCGCGGCGCGGCGGAGCGGGCGAATCACGCGAAGTCCGAGTTCATCGCCGGCATCAGTCACGATCTGCGCACGGCGATGACCGGGTTGATCGGCTTCACCAACCTGCTGCTCAACGAGAATCTCTCAGCCGAGCAGCGGCGCTATGCCGTGCTGGCGCGCGAGGCCGGCAACTCGCTCCTGGCGGTGATCAACGATGTCCTCGATCTCTCGAAGATCGAGGCCGGCAAGCTCGAGCTCGCCGAGACCGATTTCAGCATCATCGAGCTCGCCGTGAGCTGCCACGCCGCGGTGTGGCAGGCGGCGCGTGAGAAAGGCCTCGATCTCAACTTCGTGCTGAAGCCCGACGTGCCCAACCTGGTCCGCGGCGATCCCGCCCGCATCAGGCGGGTGCTGCTCAACCTGTTGAGCAATGCCATCAAGTTCACGGAAACCGGGAACGTGGTCCTGTCGCTGTCAAAGGTCGAGGACCGACCGTCCAGCAGCGTGCTCAAATTTTCCGTGACCGACACCGGCATCGGCATCCCCAAGGAAATGCAGGATCTGCTGTTCCGCCGTTTCTCGCAGATCGAGAGCAGCGGCCGGCGGCAGCAGGGCGGCACCGGGCTCGGATTGGCGATCTCCAAGACGCTGGTGGAGCAGATGGGCGGCGCCATCGGCGTGACCAGCACGCCCGAGATCGGCAGCCAGTTCTGGTTTACCTTGCCGCTGAAGGCGCCGGCGAGCGCGCTCGCCAAGCAGGCTGCGGGCGAGGAGCCGCAGCGCAAGGCGCGCATTCTCGTCGCCGAGGACACGCCCATCAACCAGGAGCTCATGGTGACCTTGCTCAGGCGGGCGGGCCACGAGGTCGATCTCGTCACCAACGGCGAGGCCGCGGTGGCGGCGGTCCAGCGCAAGCCATTCGACCTGATCCTGATGGATGTGCAATTGCCGCGCATGGACGGGTTCGCCGCGACCCGGGCCATCCGCGCGCTCGACGGCAGCATCAGCGCAGTGCCGGTCATCGCGCTGACCGCGCGCGCTCTGGCGCGAGACGTCGAGGACTGCCTCGCCGCCGGCATGAACGACCATTTGTCGAAACCCATCGATGCCGCCTTGCTGTTGTCGACGGTCGAGCGCTGGACGCGGCTGCCCAAGCCGGCCGACCGCGGCGGCGACACCGGCGTGGCCGTCCACGATGAAGCCATGTTGCAGGACCTCGAAAGCCACCTGGGCCGCGACAAGGTCGTGCACATGATCGCAATGGCCGCCGACGACATACCGACGCGCCTCGAGCGCATGGAGCATCATCTCGGGGATCATGAATTCGGCCGTCAGCAGGCGCATGAGCTGGTATCGATCGCCGGAAACCTCGGCTTCAGCGAGCTGGTGACACGCAGCCGCGACTTCATCGAGGCCGCCAGCAACGGCCAGGGCGAGCGCGTTCGCGCCGCTTACCAGGAGCTGAAATCAGCCGCCGACCGCGCGCTCGCGGTCATGCGGCGGATGCTGCGTGGCGCCCAGGATCACTGACCGGGCGGGGCTCCCGTCACGTCGCGGCAAGGACTTCCCGGATGCGCCGGGCCAGCTGGTTGTGCCGGTAGGGCTTGGGCAGGAGCGGGAATTCGCGCTCGATCGGCTCGACGTTCGCGGCATGCCCCGAATAGCCCGAGGTCATCAGCACGCGCAGCCCCGGGCGCAGCCGCCGCGCCTCGCGGGCAAGCTCGACGCCGCTCATGCGGTTGGGCAGAACGACGTCCGTGAACAGCAGATCGATCGGCTCGCCCGCGCCGATGATGTCGAGCGCCGCCCGCGCATTGGCGGCGAGCAGCACCCGATAGCCAAGCTCGGCCACGGTCGAGACGGCGAATTCGAGCACCATCTCGTTGTCCTCGACGATGAGGATCGTCTCCGAGCCGCCGGGCACGCTGTCGGGCGCGCGTTCTTCCTGCCGGGGATGGGCTACCGCCTCGGAGCGAGGCACATAGAGGCTGAGCGCCGTGCCGACATCGACCGCGGTGTCGACGGTCAGGAAGCCGCCGCTCTGCCGGATGAAGCCATAGACCTGGCTCAAGCCGAGGCCGCTGCCCTGGCCGATGTCCTTCGTGGTGAAGAACGGCTCGAATGCGTGGGTGAGGACATCCTTGGTCATGCCGCTCCCGGTATCG
>DASVOY010000558.1:0-2398 GCA_036383115.1 Allostellaceae bacterium | reverse complement strand
GAACGAGACGACGCTGCTGCCGGTCGGCGGTCGCGCCGCTGCCGGCCATCCGCTCGGGCGCTCGGCGAGGCGAGGCGAGGCCATCCGCATCTTCACCGGCGCGCCGATGCCGGAGGGGCCGGACACCGTGATGATGCAGGAGGACTGCGTCGAGGGCGACGGCATCGTCCACATCCCGCCCGGCATCAAGCGCGGCGCCAACCGCCGCCGCGCCGGCGAGGATGCCAAGGTCGGTACCACGGTGCTGGCGCCGGGCCGGCGGCTGCGCCCGCAAGAGCTCGGCCTCGCTGCCGCGCTCGGCTTCACCGCCCTCCCCGTCTACCGGCGGCTGCGCGTCGCGATCTTCTCCACCGGCGACGAGGTGCGCGATCCCGGCGAGGCGCTGCCGCGCGGTGCCATCTACGACGCCAACCGCTACGTGCTGCAGGCGCTGCTCGAGGGGCTCGGCGCCGAGGTCAGCGATCTCGGCATCCTGCCGGACAGTGCCGCCGCGATCCGCGACGCCTTGGCCAAGGCTGCGCGCGCCCATGACCTGATCCTCACCTCGGGTGGCATGTCGACCGGCGAGGAGGACCACGTCAAGGCTGCGGTCGAGGCGGAAGGCCGATTGCATTTCTGGCGCCTCGCGATCAAGCCTGGCCGTCCCGTCGCCATGGGCCAGATCGGGCGCGTGCCCTTCATGGGCCTGCCCGGCAATCCCGTGGCGGTCATGGTCACCTTCCTCATGCTGGCGCGGCCCCTGGTGTTGCGGCTCTCCGGCGCGGCGGACGCGCCGCCGCGGCGCTTCCGGGTGAGCGCCGGATTCGCCTACAAGAAGCGCAGCAATCGCTGCGAATATGTGCGCGCGCGGCTGGTGCGCGGCGCCGATGGCGGCTGGACCGCGGAGAAATTCCCGCGCGACGGCGCCGGCATCCTCTCATCCATGATCGAGTCCGACGGCTTGGTCGAGATCGGCGAGGGCGTGACCCGCCTCGAGCCGGGCGCCGTCGTCGAGTTCCTGCCCTTCAGCGAGGTGATCGCGTGACCGAGAGCCTGGACCTCACCAACCCGCTCGCCGCCTTCCGCCTCGACGGCGAGATTTCCGTGGTCACCGGCGGCGGCAGCGGCATCGGTCGCGCCGTCGCCCTCGCCTTCGCCCGCGTCGGCGCCGGCGTCGCCATCATCGACCGCGATGCCGTCGCCGGCGCCGAGGTCGCCGCGGAGATCACCGAGGCCGGCGGCAAGTCCGCCGCGTATCCTCTCGACGTCACCGATGCGCCGGCCGTGGACCGCGTCTTCGCCGACATTGTCGAGAGTCATGGAGGGATCGATGTCCTGGTCAACAGCGCCGGCATCGCCATCCGCAAGCCTGCCGTCGAGCTGCCCGTCCAGGACTGGGAGCGGGTGATGGCGGTCAACGCCACCGGCTCCTTCCTTTGCGCGCGCGCCGCGGCACGGCACATGCTGGAGACCGGCGAGGGCGGCAGCATCGTCAACATCGCCTCGATCATGGGCTTCTCGGGCGGCATCTATCCCAACGCGTCGTATCAGACCTCGAAAGGCGCGGTGGTCAACATGACGCGCGCGCTCGCCGTCGAATGGGGGCACGCGGGCATCCGCGTCAACGCGGTGGCGCCGACCTATATCCGCACGCCTCTGACCAAGCCGCTGTTCGACAATCCGGAGGCGCTGGCCGAGATCGAGCGGCGCACGCCCATGGGACGCATCGGCGAGCCCGAGGACGTCGTCGGCGCCGTGCTCTACCTGGCGAGCCGCGCCTCGGCGCTGGTCACGGGACACACGCTTGCGGTCGATGGCGGCTTCCTCGCGCAATAGTGTTGAAATGCGCTGGCCGAAACCATAGCTCTGGAGCGGGAAGGACCGCGATGAAGCTGCTCTATTTCGCCTGGCTGCGCGCCAAGATCGGCAAGGCCGAGGAGAGCGTCGAGCTGCCGGCGGGCGTCACCAACGTGGCGGCGCTGCTCGATTGGCTGCGCAGCCGTGGCCCCAGCTTCGCCGAGGCGCTCAGCGATAATCGGATCGTGCGCGTCGCCGTCAACCAGCACTATGTCGGCCGCGACCACCCGGTGAAGCCCGGCGACGAGGTGGCGCTCTTCCCGCCGGTGACGGGAGGCTGAGATGATCCGGGTGCAGCGCGAGGATTTCGATGTCGGCGCCGAGCTCGAGGCGCTGACCCGCGGCAAGACCGGCATCGGCGGGGTCACCAGCTTCGTCGGGCTGGTGCGCGACATGGCCGGCGACAAGCGCATCGGGGCGATGACGCTCGAGCATTACCCCGGCATGACCGAGCGCGAGCTCGAGGCGATCGAGGCCGAGGCGCGCCGGCGCTGGCCGCTCGATGCGGTGCTGATCATCCACCGCTATGGCCGGCTCGAGCCCGGCGAGCGCATTGTCCTCG
>DASVOY010000557.1:0-3015 GCA_036383115.1 Allostellaceae bacterium | reverse complement strand
TCAGCCCCTCGGGCCCGGTCGCGCCCTCAGGCAGGACGGCAAAGATCTCGGCATGGCCGCGAACCCATGCTGCGGCGGGCGCCGCCGTCCCGACCGCGAAAAGCAGCAGTACCGACAGGCCGAGCGCCAGCTTCCTCATCGCTTCCTCCCCACGGTTTTGCTTGAGCGTGTTGGAGGAAACTGTGCGTAGCGGACTCGTCCCGTGTCAAGCGCCGCCCAAGCGGCGTCGCTCCCGGTCGTCGCCGATCAGGCTACCGTCAGGAAGCGGCGGCGCAAGGGGCGCGGTCAGGCTCGTCGGCGCAGTCGCGCAGGACCTCCAGCAGGCGCTCGGGGATCGGCTCGTCGACGACCGCATCATAGAGCGCGTGGAACAGCACGCTGCCATCGCTCTCGCCGTCGAGGAAGCGCTCGATCTCTTGCGCAGTCGATTCCCCGGCATCGATCTCGGCCACGAGGGCCGCCAGCGCGGACAGGGCAGAATTGTCAGGCATGTACTTGATCTCCTTATGAGTTATGCCGTCCCCTGGGGGCACCGGCGTGGCTTTCTGGCTTACAAACAGTTACCGACTGTTACTGTTCCCGCGCCGCCTTTCCTTTTTTGCAACGCTGCGCTTATAAATCCGGGAAGCCCGGGTCGTGGCCGGCCTGGCCGGCCAGCGGACGATCGCCGTCAGCGGTCGTTGACAGGGCGTCTTCCGCCTGCCGGCACAAGGCCCGAGAGGCTGCCTTGCTCTCCCATGGCGACTTGCCCAACCTGCTGTCCACCTATGGCTATTGGGCGGTGGCGCTGATGGTTGGGCTGGAGAGCATGGGTATCCCGATTCCCGGCGAGACCACGGTCGTCGCCGCTTCCATTTTGGCCGGCACCATCCATGAGCTGAATATCTGGCCGGTCATCGCTGCAGCAGCGGCCGGCGCGATCATCGGCGACAACGTCGGATATCTGATCGGCCGCGAGTTCGGCTACCGGCTGCTGCTGCGCTACGGCCGCTACGTCGGGCTGACCGAGCGCAGGATCAAGCTCGGCCGATACCTCTTTCTGCGCCACGGCAGGAAGATGGTCTTCTTCGGGCGTTTCGTCGCCGTGCTGCGCGCGCTCGCCGGCGTTCTCGCGGGTGCGAACCGCATGCCCTGGCCACGCTTCCTCGTCGCCAATGCCGCGGGCGGGATCGTCTGGGCCACGCTCTATGGCGTCGGCGCCTATTACCTCGGCCACGAGGCGGAGCATCTGGCCAAGCCCGTCGGCATGGCATTGGGCGCGGCCGCGGCTGTGGCGATCGTCGCGGCGCTCGTCCTCCTCCGCCGCCACCAAGCACAACTGGAGGCCGCGGCCGAGCGAGCGCTGCCCGGCCCGCTGCAGCCGCTGCGCCGCGGGAGCCGAGGCTAACTAAGGCGCGTTCCGCCGCCGCGCGTGCGGGGCGATTCTCGGCTGTATCACCCTGAAGCGCTGGCGCGCTCCGGTGTAGCGGCGACTGATCCAGAGCGGCGCCCGTCTGGTCCACTCGCTGCAGCATTCGCGCGCCCGACTATACGTTTCACGTGAAACATTCCGCCCGCACGGCCGCCAAAGGCGCGCGCCGGGCGCGGTTTTCCGCCGTGCGGCGCTCCGGTCGCCCTGCCCGCCGCGACCGTCGCGGCCATCTCCCAGCCGAGTCCGGGCCGCACGCCTGTAGCTCTTTCACGCCGATGCGGGCGGTGACGGACGCGCCGCCTCCAGCCGCGCGATAGCGAGCGCATCCTGTGGACGCCCGTCGAAGGAGCCGCGCAGCGAAAGCGCGGGCGGCTCACACGACCGGGGTGAGCAGCGGCTTGCCGGCGAAATGCGCCTTGAGATTGTCGACGACGAGCTGTCCCATGGCGCCGCGGGTCGCGTGGGTCGCACTTCCGATATGCGGCAGCAGGACCACGTTCTCCATGGCGAGGAGCGGCTCGGGCACGCGCGGCTCGTCGGCGAAGACGTCGAGCCCGGCGCCGCCCAGCTTTCCGTCCTGCAGCGCCCTCACCATCGCCGGCTCGTCGATCACCGAGCCGCGTGCGATGTTGACCACCACACCCTTGGCGCCGAGCGCGGCCAGCACCTCGGCGTCGACGAGGTTGCGCGTCGCGGGGCCACCGGGACAGCTCACCATCAGGTAATCGACCGACTTCGCCATCTCGACCAGGCTCGGGTAGCGGCGATAGGGAATGCCCGGCTTCTCGCGCGGCCCGTAATAGACGATCTTCATGCCGAAGGCCTCGGCGCGCTTGGCGATGGCGAGGCCGATGCGGCCCAGCCCCAGGATGCCCATGGTGGCGCCGCCGACCTTTGTCGCCAGCGGCATGTTGCCCTTGAGCCACTGCCCGCTGCGCACGTAGCGATCGCCGACGACGATGCGCCGCGCCACGGCGAGCACCAGCGACATGCCGATATCGGCGACATCCTCGGTGAGCACGTCGGGCGTGTTGGCGACGGCGATGCCGCGCTTCTTCGCGGCGCCGAGATCGATGTGATCGACGCCGACGCTCTGCGTGGCGATGATCTCGGTCTTGGGCAGTTCGTCCAAGAGCTCGGCATTGACGGGAAAGGCGCCGGTGGCGATCCCCCGCACGCGGTCCTTGATCTCGGCGAAGAAGGCGGCGCGGTGCTTCGCCTGCCACAGTCGGTGCACGGTGAAGGCCTGGTCGAGCTGCTCCACCGCCGTGGCGTAGATCGGGACGGTGAGGACGATGTCGGGCTTCATGGGAATTCCTCGGCGGCTGCGGCGACTGAGCATGCAAGTCCCGGCCCGCCGCGTCAAACCGGGAATTGGCCGGCGCACACCATGCGCAATCGTGACCTGCCGCGAGCGCTTTCCCGCCTGGGGCGGCGCCTTCCGTCAGGCCAAGCCGTTCCGGGAGGGCTGAGCCACGCCGCTCGCGGCGAGGTAGTCGGGATTGCTTTCGCCGACCTTCTGCACCGTCATTGTCCAGAGCAGCCGGCGCACCTCGTCGCGCGCGGGCCCGGCGGCGTCATAGGCGCCGGCGCGGATCTCCGCC
>DASVOY010000556.1:0-3878 GCA_036383115.1 Allostellaceae bacterium | reverse complement strand
GGTGACGCTCGGCGTCAGGCCGGAGCATCTTGCGGCCAACGGCGCGATGGCCGGCGCGCCCGTCGTCACCGTTGAGCTCGCGGAGATGCTCGGCGCCGATACGATCGTCCATGGCCGGCTCGGCGACGGCGCGCTGATCCTGGCGCGGCTGCCCGGCACGGCGCGCGCCAGGCCTGGCGACCGTCTGCCGCTCTCGGTCGACCCGGCGCAGCTCCATGTCTTCGACCGGGAGAGCGGGCGCAGGCTCTGATGGATCAGCGTTGCGTCTCCTCCTCGCGTCCGCGTTCCTCGAGCACGTCCTTGAGATAGCGGCCCAGGCTGCGGAACTCCGCCTTCCGCGCCGATGTCCGGCGCCAGGCGAGGGCGATGGTGCGTGTCGGCGTGCCTTCGAGCGGCCTCGCCACCAGTCCGGACGCGTCGGTGATCTCGACCGGCACCGCCATCTCCGGCATGAGCGTGATGCCGATGCCACTCGCGGCCATCTGCAGCAGCGTGCGCAGGCTCGTGCCCTGGAACACCTCGTTGCGGTCGGGGCCGGCGAGGCGGCAGGCCTCGAGCGCATGGCGCCTCAGGCAATGCCCGTCCTCCATGAGGAGCAGCGCCTCGCCGGCAAGGTCGGCGCGCCTGATCCGCTTGGCGCCGGCGAGCGGATGCGCCTTGGGCAAGGCCACGAGGATGCGGTCCTCGCCGAGCGCCATGGTCTCGAGATCGCCGACATCATAGGGGAGCGCGATGAGCGCCAGGTCGAGCTGGCCCTTCTCGAGCTTGTCGAGGATGGACCCGGTCTGCTCCTCGCGCAGATAGAGCTGGAGCTTGGGAAAAGCCTCGGCGAGGCCGGGCAGCGCGCTCGGGATGAAATAGGCGCCGATGGTGGGGATGAGGCCCAGGCGCAGCGGGCCCGACAGCGGCTCGTGCCCGCTGCGCGCCACCTCGGCCAGCTCCTCGGCATCGCGCAGCAGGCGCCGGCCGCGCGCCACGATCTCCTCGCCCAGGGGCGTCAGCATCACCTGCCGGCGGCTCCGCTCGACCAGGCTCACGCCGAGCCGGTCCTCGAGCTCCTGGAGCCCGGCGCTCAGCGTCGACTGGGTGACGGCGCAGGCCGAAGCGGCGCGGCCGAAATGCTTGTGCTCGGCCAGCGCCGAAAGGAAGCGGAGCTGCTGCAGGCTGGGCAGGGCGATCATCGATATTTCCGATCATAAATTGCGTAATTATTTATTTGTTCGATGACACATCTAGGGGCATCTATCGCCCAATGCAAGGTTTTGTCATGCACACAAGGAGCATCCGATGCTGACCGTCGGCGACAAATTCCCCGCCTTCGCCCTGACCGCCGTCAATGGCACCGACCCCAAGACCGCCTTCATGCCGGTGACCAACGAGAGCTATGCCGGCAAGTGGCTGGTGGTCTTCGCCTGGCCCAAGGACTTCACTTTCGTCTGCCCGACCGAGATCGTGGGATTCAACGACATCGAGCGCGAGTTCCGCGACCGCGACACGCAGCTGCTCGGCTTGTCGATCGACAGCGACTTCGTCCATGCGGCTTGGCGCCAGAGCCGCGCGGATCTCGGCAAGGTGACCTTCCCCTGGCTCTCCGACATCAAGCGCGAGCTGAGCGCGGCGCTCGGCATCCTCGACAAGGACGCGGGCGTGGCGTTGCGCGCCACCTTCATCGTCGATCCCGAAGGCGTCATCCGTTTCGCCTCGGTGAATGATCTGAGTGTCGGGCGGAACCCGCAGGAAGTGCTGCGCGTCCTCGACGCGCTACAGACCGACGAGCTCTGCCCCTGCAACTGGCAGAAGGGCGAGGACACGCTGAAAGCCGCTTAACGCGCGAACCGCTCCGAAGGAGATACTTATGACGATCGATACCATCCGGGACGCGCTGCCCGACTACGCCAAGGACCTGAAGCTCAATCTCTCGTCCGTGCTCAACGACCCCGTGTTAACCGAGCAGCAGCGCTGGGGCACCCTGCTCGCTACCGCGCTTGCATCGCGCAACGCCCGGCTCATCGCCGCGATATCAGCCGGCGCGGCGCAGCATCTTTCATTCGAAGCGACCACCGCGGCGAAGGCGGCAGCCTCGATCATGGCGATGAACAACATCTACTATCGCTTCACCCACCTTGCCTCCGACCCCGATTACGCCACGATGCCGGCCCGGCTGCGCATGAACGTCATCGCCAACCCTGGCGTCGACAAGGCGGATTTCGAGTTGTGGTCGCTGGCCGTGTCGGCGATCAATGGCTGCGGCAAGTGCATCGGCGCGCATGATCAGGTGCTGCGCAAGGCCGGCGTGTCGCGCGAGGCGATCCAGCAGGCCGTGCGCATCGCCTCGGTGATCCACGCCGTCGCCGCCACCCTCGACGGCGAGCAGAGCCTCGCCGCCTGATTCCCAAGCTCTCAAGGAGGAAGCCATGTCGACTGCGTATCACAACGACCAGGCCGCGCGGCAGCGGATTGCCGCGAGCCTGAGCAAGCTCCTCGCCGACACCTACACGCTCTATCTCAAGACACAGGGCTTCCACTGGAACGTCGTCGGGCCGCGCTTCCATGACCTGCACAAGCTCTTCGAGGAGCAGTACAACGAGCTGGCGGAGGCTCATGACGAGATCGCCGAGCGCATCCGCGCGCTCGGCGCCAAGGCCCCGTCGAGCTACAGCGAGTTCAAGAAGCTCGCCACCATCGCCGAGGAGACCGGCGCGCCGGCCGCCAACGAGATGATCCGCCAGCTCCTCGCCGACAACCGCAGCGCGGTGCGCTCGGCGCAGGCGGTCGTCGAGGCCGCCGAAGAGCATGACGATGTCGGTACCGCCGACCTCGCCACGCAGCGCATCCGCAGCCACGAGAAGGCCGCCTGGATGCTTGACAGCCTCCTGCAGGCCGGCGGCTGAGCGCGCTCAGAACTCGGCGAGCCGGCGCCGCACGTCCGCGATGAAGCGGCGGCGCCGGCTGTCGCTGGTGCCGTCCATGCTGTAGAGCGTGAGGAACAGCGTCTTGCAGCGGGGATGGCAGAGCCTGGCCAAGCCGCGGCGAATGATGCGGCGCGTCGGGTCGCGGATGATCCAGCGGATGTACCAGCGCGGGCTGCCATAGCTCGTCACCACGGCGAAGCGGGTGATGTTGCGCAACTTCCCGCGCAAGCTGACGCGGCCGAGATCGAAGGCGAGGCCCGGGATCCACACGCGGTCGAAATATCCCTTGAGGATCGCGGGAAAGCCGAACCACCAGCTCGGATAGATGAGAACGATGCCCTGGGCGCGCTCGAGCCGCGCGGCGTGCTCCTCGATGCTCGCGCGGTTGCGCCCGGTCTCGAAATAGGCGGCACGTTCCTCGGCGGAGAGAGCGGGGTCGAAGCCGGTCTCATAGAGGTCGAGGAGATCGACCTGGTGCCCCGCCGCGGCGAGCGTCTCGACCGCCGCGTGACGCAACGCGGCGCTGAAGCTGTCGGAGCGCGGGTGAGCGAATATGACGAGATAGCGTCTTTTCTCCATCCGCGCTCCTGTGCTCAGTTCTTGACCCGGCGCCGCTCCGCCGCCTGCTTCTCGGCCGCGATGAGCTTGGCCTTGCGCTCGACGCCCCAGCGATAGCCGCCGAGCTCGCCATTCTCACGTAGCACGCGGTGGCAGGGAATGACCAGCGCGGCTGGGTTGCCGGCGCAGGCATTAGCGACGGCGCGCACCGCCGCGGGTTGGCCGATGCGCCGCGCAATGGCGCTGTAGCTGGCGGTGGTGCCGTATGGGATCTTCTGCAGCTCGCGCCACACCCGCCATTGGAAGCTGGTCGCGCGCACATCGAGCGGCAGGTCGAGATCGGGCGCCTTGCCCTCGAGATGCGCGACGATGGCGCCGACCCAGGCGCCGAGCCGCGTCTCGGCGCGC
>DASVOY010000555.1:0-2934 GCA_036383115.1 Allostellaceae bacterium | reverse complement strand
GCTCGACCGCGTGCACCATGTCGGCCAGCCGGTGGTCGCCGTCGTCGCCGAGAGCATTGCCGCAGCCAAGGATGCCGCCGAGCTCGTCGAGATCGACTGGGAGATGCTGCCCTCGGTGACCGACACCGCAGCAGCCGCTGCGGGCGGCGCACCTGCCGTCTGGGACGAAGTGCCTGACAATATGTGCTTCGTTCATTCGGTCGGCGACAAGGCAGCGGTCGACGTCGCCTTCAGCCGCGCCACGCATGTCGTCAAGGAGCGGTTCCACATCAACCGCGTTGCCGTCAATCCGCTCGAGGGGCGCACGGCGCTCGGCGTCTACGACATGAGCGACGGGCGCTACACGCTCTATGCCGGGCTGCAGGCGCCGCATGTCATGCGGCTCGAGCTCGCCAGCAACATCTTCAAGCTGCCGGCCGACCGCCTGCGCCTGATCTCGCCCGATGTCGGCGGCGGCTTCGGCATGAAGGGCAGCGCCTATCCCGAGCTCGCGCTCGTGCTGTGGGCGGCGCGGAAGATCGAGCGTCCCGTCAAGTGGATCGCCGAGCGCAGCGAGGCCTTCATCGCCGACCACCACGCCCGCGACAATGTCTCGACCGTCGAGCTCGCGCTCGACGACAACGGCAAGTTCCTGGCGCTCCGGGTCGGCACCATCGCCAATCTCGGCGCCTATCTCGCCTCGATGGGCGTGCATGTGGCGACCAACAACGTCGGCGGCCTCGCCGGCACTTACACGACGCCCTGCATCCATGTCGTCGTCACCGGCGTCTTCTCGAACACCAACGCCACCTGCCCCTATCGCGGCGCCGGCCGGCCGGAGGCGTCCTACTGCATCGAGCGGATCATCGACATCGCCGCGCGCCAGGCCGGCATCGACCCCGTCGAGCTGCGCCGGCGCAACATGATCCCGGCCGCCGCCATGCCCTACAAGACCGGGCTCACCTACACCTATGACAGCGGCGAGTTCGAGAAGACCATGGACATGGCGCTCGACCTGGCCGACTGGAAAGGCGTCGAGGCCCGACGCGCCGCGGCGAGAGCGCGCGGCAAGCTCTACGGCGCGGGCGTGGCCAGCGTCATCGAGATCGCCGGCGGCCCGGCCGACTTCCCGCTCGAGGAAGCGATCGAGATCCGCTTCGACGCGACCGGCCACGCCACCGTGCTCGCCGGCACCCATTCGCACGGCCAAGGGCACGAAACCATGTACCGGCAATTCGCCGGCCACGTCCTGGGATTGCCGCCCGAGCGCGTGCGCCTCGCCTATGGCGACACCGATCTCGTGTTCCACGGCCGCGGCACCTTCGGCTCGCGCTCGGCCAGTGTCGGCGGCGCGGCGTTCCTTGCCGCCGCCAACAAGATCATCGAGAAGGGCAAGCTCATCGCCGGCCATCTGCTCGAAGCCTCGGCGCTCGACATCGAGTTCAGGGACGGCCGCTTCACCGTCGCCGGTACCGACCGGTCGATCGATCTGGTCGAGGTGGCGAAAACCGCGTTCCTCAGCCAGCGCCTGCCGCGCGGCATGGAGCTGGGGCTCGACGCCCAGGCGGTGGTGACGCCGCCGGGCCCCACCTTCCCCAACGGCTTCCATGTCTGCGAGGTCGAGATCGATCCCGATACCGGGGTGGCCGAGATCGTCCGCTACGCCGTGGCCGACGATGTCGGGCGCGTGGTCAACCCGCTGCTGCTCAAGGGGCAGATCCATGGCGGCATCGCCCAGGGCGCGGGCCAGGCGCTGTTCGAGACCATGGTCTACGACGAGGGCAGCGGCCAGCTCCTCACCGGATCCTTCATGGACTACTGCATGCCGCGGGCCGACGACCTGCCGCTCTTCGCCGTCGTCAGCAACGAGGTTCCCGCCCGGACCAACCCGCTCGGCATCAAGGGCGCGGGCGAGGCCGGCACCGTCGGCGCGCTGCCGGCGGTGATGAACGCGGTCAACGACGCGCTGGCGTCGCTCGGCATCCGCCATTTCGACATGCCGGCCACGCCGGAGCGCCTGTGGCGGGCGATAAGGGAGGCACGGGCGCGCACCACTTGATCCCCTACCCCCTCCGGAGAGGGAATGTTTGTCATCGCGGCGCGCGCCCGCTACCGTTTACCCAACGAGCCGGAAAATCGGAGGAACGCCATGGCCGATGCCATCGAGCTTACGGTGAACGGCGCCCGACACCGGGTGTCGGCGCGGGGGGATACGCCCCTCCTTTATGTCCTGCGCAACGATCTCGAGCTCAACGGCGCCAAGTTCGGCTGCGGGCTCGGGCAATGCGGCGCCTGCACGGTGATCGTCGACGGCGAGGCAGTGCGCTCCTGCTCCTATCCGGTGGCGCTCGCGGCCGGCAAGAAGGTCACGACGATCGAAGGGCTCGGCACGATCGCGGAGCCGCATCCCGTGCAGAAAGCCTTCATCGACGAACAGGCCGCGCAATGCGG
The DNA here is from genome assembly GCA_036383115.1 of Allostellaceae bacterium. GTDB lineage: Bacteria > Pseudomonadota > Alphaproteobacteria > ATCC43930 > CGMCC-115725 > DAHUYF01. The sequence goes on along the minus strand of DASVOY010000555.1, from coordinate 504 downwards.
CTACTGCATCAACGGCATGGTGATGACGGCCACCGCGCTGCTTAAGCAGAACGCCAAGCCCAGCTACACCGACATCCGCCAGGCGCTCGCCGGCAATCTCTGCCGCTGCGGCACGCATCACCGCATCCTCCGCGCGGTCGCGCGCGCCGCCAAGGAGATGGCATCATGAGCGCACCGACGATCTCGCGGCGCCGGTTCGGCCAGGCCGTCGGCGCCCTCACCGTCGCCTTCACCCTGGCGCCGCCGGGCTGGGCGCAAGCGGCGAAGCTGCCGGGCAGCCTCGACAAGAACCGCATGCTCGACGGCTGGCTGCGCATCAATCCCGACGGCACGGTCACCGTCTTCACCGGCAAGATCGAGCTGGGCCAAGGCATTCTTACCGCCTTCGAGCAGATCGTGGCCGACGAACTCGATGTCGCGCCGCAGCGGCTCAGGATGATCTCCGGCGACACGGCGCAGACGCCAGACGAGGGCTTCACGTCGGGCAGCCAGTCGATCGAGTAT
>DASVOY010000554.1:0-2916 GCA_036383115.1 Allostellaceae bacterium | reverse complement strand
CGGATCCGCCTGCTGGAACCGATCCTGCAGGACCATGTAGAGCGGCACGCCGATGAAAGCGCCGTAAAGGCGGCCGACGCCGCCGAGGATCAACATGATCAGGACTTGTCCGGAGCGCTCGAAGCTCAGCACCTCGAGGGCGACGAACTGGGTGGTCTGGGCCAGCATTGCGCCCGAAATCCCGGCGAGCGCCGCCGCGATCGCGTAGATGGTCAGCCGGCGCCGGAAGACCGGCGAGCCGATCGCGTGCATGCGCGCCTCGTTCTCGCGGATGCCGGTGAGCGAGCGGCCGAAGGGCGAATGGACGATGCGCCGTGCCCCGAGCCAGCCGAGGAAGAGCACGGCGAGGCAGTAGAGAAAGGCGGTGCGGCCGTAGAGATCGAAGCGGAAGAGATCGAGCACCGGCCAGACCTCCATCCCCTGCAGCCCGTCCGCGCCGCCGGTGATCTTGCCCGCCTTGTTTGCCGCCTCCTGCAGCATCACCGCGATCATCAGCGTCAGCATCAGCAGCGTCAGGCCTCGCGTGCGCAGGATGATGGCGCCGCTCAAGAGGCCGACCAGCCCGGCGACGGCGCCGGCGACGACGAGCCCGCTCAGCGGCTCGCCCCAGCCATGCGCCGCGAGGAGTCCCGCGGTGTAGGCGCCGACGCCGAAGAAGGCGGCGTGGCCCAGGGTGACGATCCCGGCGTATCCCAAGATGAGATCGAGCGAGAGCGCGAAGAGGATGTTGATCACGATCTGCGAGCCCAAGGACAGGTAGTCGGGAAAGGCGAAGAAGGCGGCGATGGCGGCGAGCCAGGGCAGCGCTTCCGGCAGGCGCAGCCGATGGCCGCGCAGCAGCGCCTCGACGGCGGGGGCGGCGCGGCGGGCGAGCGCGTCGCTCATCAGGCGCGGCCGAAGAGGCCCTGCGGCCGCCACAGCAGGATGGCGAGGGTCATGGCGTAGATGAAGAAGGCGCCGAATTCGGGCAGCAGGTATTTGAAGGCGGTGTCGGAGACGCCGAGCAGCAGCGCGGCGAAGAACGGGCCCTTGATGCTGCCGAGCCCGCCCACGGCAACGACGATGAGGAAATAGATGAGATGCTCGAGCGCGTAGCCGGGATCGATGGCCAGGATTTCCGCGCCGAGCGCGCCACCCAGGCCGGCGAGGCCGCTGCCCAGCGCGAAGGTCAGGGTGAACAGCCGGTCGGTGTCGATGCCGACCGACTGCGCCATGCGGCGGTTGTCGACCGCGGCGCGGATGCGCGCGCCGAAGCGGGTGCGCTCGAGGCCGAGCCAGAGCAGCGTCACCAGCACCGCGCCGGCGACGATGAGGAAGCTGCGATAGGCGGGAAAGCTGCGGAATCCCAGGTCGATCTGGCCGCTGAGATAGGCGGGCGGCTGCATCGGCTGCGCCAGCGGCCCCCAGAAGTACTTGGCCAGCGCCACCGACATCAGGATGAGGCCCACCGTCATCAGCACCTGCGACAGCTCCTCGGCGCCGTAGAGGCGGCGGTAGAGCAGCCGCTCCAGCACCACGCTGCCGAGCGCCACGACGACGAAGGCGGCGACGGCGGCGAGGGGGAAGGGCACGCCCCAGGAGCCGATGAGCGTGGTCATGACATAGCCGCCGGCGGCGGCGAAGACGCCGTGCGCCAGGTTGATGAAACCCATCAGCCCCATGGTGATGGAGAGCCCGACCGAGATTAGGTAGAGCACCATGGCGAAGGCGAGGCCGTGGAAGGCGATGCTGACGACGGCGCTCATCGGGCGCGTTCTGGACTAGTCGACGCTGCCGGCAGCACTATCGGCCGAACTATCGGCGGACGATGCCGGCGGCCTGGTTGGATCAGCTTGCGACCTCTCGGGCCCCATCTCCGGACTACTTGGCGGGGTTGAGCTCCTTCCACGGGTCCTTGACCTGCGGGATGGTCTCGAACTCGACATTGACCAGCCGGTCGCCGCGCTTCTCGACCCGGCGGATGTAGATGTTCTGCACGATGTCGCGCGTCTGCGGATCGATCATGATCGGCCCGCGCGGGCTGTCGGGGTTCTTCCACCCGGCCAGGATCTTCATCGCCTTGTCGCCGTCCACCTTGCCCTTGGTCTCCTTGATGACCGAGAAGATGGCGGCCATGCTGTCCCAGCCGCCCACCGACATGAATCCCGGCGGCGTCTGGTCGCCATAGGCGCGCTTCCACGCCGCGACATAGGCTTTGTTCGCGGGGCGGTCGCCGACGTTGGAATAAGTGCCGGAGCTGATGACGCCCAAGGGCTCCTGGCCCATGCTCGGCAGCTCCTCGTCGGGGACGATGTCCTGCGGGCCGATGATCTTGATCCCGTCGGCCTTCATATTGAGGTCGTTATAGGCCTTCATCACCGCCGTCGCCTGCTTGCCCGAGGGCACGAAGACGAAGACCGCGTCGGGCTTGGCGTCCTTGACGCGCTGCATGAAGGGGACGAAGTCCGGGTCCTTGACCGGGAACTGCACGGTGTCGACGATCTGGCCGCCGGCATCCTTGAAGCCCTTGCTGAAGGCCGCCTCGGCATCATGGCCAGGCGCGAAATCGCTCACCGCGATGAAGACCTTCTTCAAGCCGCCCTTCTCGGCCGCCCATTTGCCGAGCGGCAGGCTCTCCTGCCAGAGCGTGAAGGAGACGCGCGCCAGATAGGGAGAGGCCCGCACGATGCCGGCCCCGGCGGCGTTGCTGATGACGAAGGGCACCTTGGCCTCGCTCGTAATCGGCGCCATTGCCGCGGCGTTGGGCGACCACACCACGCCGGTTAGGAAGTTCACGTGCTCACGGGTGATGAGCTCCTGCGCCAGGCGCTTCGCCACCTCGGGATTGGGGCCGGTATCGTCCTTGGTGACGAGTTCGACCTTCACGCCCGCGGGCAGGTCCTTCGAATGCTCCTTCACATAGAGCTCGAGGCCGCG
>DASVOY010000553.1:0-2951 GCA_036383115.1 Allostellaceae bacterium | reverse complement strand
CTCACAGGTGCAGCCCGTGTACGGTATCGCGGGCGAGCGCCGCCTGACGGAATGGCAGGTGCCGTGGCTGCCCGGATATGAGGGATCGCGGCCCGTGCGCATCGGCAACGCCGCCGCCAGCCAGTTGCAGCTCGATGTCATCGGCGAAGTGATTGACGCGATGCATCTGGCGCGTTCCGGCAAGCTGGTAACCAGCAAGGCGGGCTGGGACTTGCAACGGCTCGCGCTTGATTATCTCGAACGCACCTGGACTCAGCCGGACCGAGGCATTTGGGAGGTGCGCGGCGAGCCGCAGCACTTCACCCATTCCAAGGCGATGGTATGGGTCGCCTTCGACCGCAGCATCAAGGACGCCGAGCGGTTCGGTCTCGAAGCGCCGCTGGAGCGCTGGCGCGCGCTGCGCGCCAGGATCCACGAGGAGGTCTGCCGCAAGGGCTTCAATCCCGACATCGGCGCGTTCGTCCAATCCTATGGCTCGCGACAGCTCGATGCGAGCGTGCTGCTCCTGCCGCTCGTCGGCTTCCTGCCGCCGAGCGACCCGCGGATCAGGGGCACGGTCGAGGCCATCGAGCGGCACCTCATGGCCGACGGCTTCGTCCGGCGCTACGACACGGGCGAAACCGACGATGGCTTGGCGGAAGGCGAAGGCGCGTTTCTCGCCTGCAGCTTCTGGTTGGTCGACAATTTCGTGCTGCTCGGACGGCAAGACGACGCGAGGCGGCTGTTCGAACGGCTGCTGGCGCTCGGCAACGATGTCGGGCTCCTATCCGAAGAGTATGATCCCCGGACCGCGCGGCTGGTCGGCAATTTTCCCCAGGCGCTCTCGCACATCGCTCTTGTGACCTCGGCTTTCAATCTGGCCCGCGCGGCAAAGCCAGCCACGCAGCAGCCCGGCTCATGACCGGTTCGGGTCAAACTCGACAAAACGCAAAGCGAGCATGACGAGGCCGCTTTCGGGTGGATAGCGACCGGGGGAAGGTTGGGGGGCGTCAATTCATATCGATCGGCGGATAGACGGTGAAGACGTTGGCGGCGGTCACCAGCACGTGGCGCGTCGCGATGCGCGGCGGCACCGGCTCGCCGGCGAGCATCTTGATCGCCAACGGCAAGACCTCGTAGCCCCAGCGGTCGAGGAGATAGGCGACCGAACCGATGACGATGCTGCCGCGGTTGGCGGGGTCGATCTCCTTCTTGTCGTTGGCGCCGCCATGCACCGAGCGGTCGCAGCCCTGGCTCGCGATCGCGGTGTCGACGATGCGCCCGGCAGCCTCGACCGCCGACTTCGCCATGAGCGCCGTGGTGTCGTCGAGCGCCGCCACGAGGAACTTGCTGCCCGGCTGGGCGGCCGCGAAGCGGCGCAGCAGAGCATCGGCCTGCGCCGGGTTGCCGTTGCTGTCGAGGCGCGTCTGCACCGCCCCAGGCAGCTTCTCCTTGAACGCCGCGGCGATGCCGTCGACGCGCTCCGGCACGTGATCGCCTTTGTTGGCGAGGTCGCCGAGGAGGATGGCGGCGACGCGCTGGCCTTGCCAGTTCGCGTCGGCGAAACGCGCCAGCGCCTCGCCCGCGAGGCGGCCGGCGAGCATATTGTCGGGGCCATAGAGCGTCGCGGCGGGAACCGGATAGGTGATCGCCAGCACGGGAATGCCGGCCGCCTTCATGCGCTTGGCGATCTCGCCATTGGCTCCGGCGTCGTCGCAATACTGGATGTAGAGGTCGAGCTTGCGCGCGATCGCGTCCGCGGCGTTGGCCAGCGTCTTCTCGCGGTTGCGGTCATTGTCATAGAAGACGAGGTCGACCGGCAGCGCCCGCGCCGCCAAGGCGAAGCTCGCCCGCACATCGGCGCCGCTGAAGCCGAGCCCCTCGAGGCGCGTGCCGGGATCCTCGGTGAGGTTCGCGAAACCGATCTGATAGCGCCGCGCCTCCGCCGCCTGCGCCAGCATCGGCAACGCCAGCAGGCCGGCGCCGAGCCCGAAAAGCGACCGGCGCCCGATGACGGGCGCCGGCGCGCAACCAACCAACCGCACGCGAGAGACCTTACTGGATCGCCTCGATGCCGACGAAATTGCCGGTGAGGCCGACGGCCTTCGGCACCGTCATGTTGAGGAAGAAGGTGGCGCGCTTGCTCGACGCCGCCTCGTCGGCGATGAGGTCGGTGCGCACGTTCTCGATGATGTGGATGCCGCTCTCGGTGAGCAGCATCTGGTGCACCCGGAACGCCTCGGTCGGACTCTCGCCGGGGATCACCTCGACCGCCCAGGTGTCGGCGCCGACGGCGATGACCTTCTGGTCGATGAGCCACTTGGCGGCAGCCTTGCCGATGCCGGGCTCGCCACTGTTGTAGAGCGCGTTCTGCGCCGGATACTGGGAGAAGATGTCGCCCCAACCGGTGTTGATGAACACCGCATCGCCTTCGCGCAAGGTCACGTTGTACATCTTGAGCCCGGCCTGCAGATCCTCGGGCGTGATCACTGTGCCCTTGTCGAGGCAGGGCTTGCGGCAGGCGGCGTTGGTCTTGAGCTTGTTGGCCTGCTGATGGACCCGCACGACGTCGATGATGACGCCGCGCGTGGCGAAGGACTTCAGGTGCTCGAGCCCCAGCCGCGTCATGTTGTTCTGGTTGATGTATTTGCCCATCGGCGTCTGATTGTAATAGCAGTCGAGGCGGCCGATATGGCCCATGCCGTCGAGATGCGTGCCGACATGGCTCTGGCTAAGCCAGGTGTCCTCCATGTAGGTCGTCTGGTTCTCGCCGAGCGAAGCGCCGGGGGCGAGCGTCGCCGCCGTCAGGATCGTCTTGGTGAAGCGTGTGCCGAAGAGCGGCACGCCGTCGACCAGAGGATTGGTCAAGGTCGTGACCTTGCCGCTCTGGATCTCCCCTGCTGCCGCCTTGGTGACAGCGGGCGTGACGCGGTTGGTCGCGCCGGTCTGGTCGTCCTTGCCGAAGGGCGACG
>DASVOY010000552.1:0-2059 GCA_036383115.1 Allostellaceae bacterium | reverse complement strand
ACATCAGCCACAGCGTGGCTTCCAGCACAAAGGCGATCGCCAGCGACAGCCCGGCCCATCGCAGGACGGCTTTGCGCCAGCTCATTCCCCGTGGGTGATCGCGCATATTCGCTGTCATAACGTCCTGCCCTTTCCCTGCTTGCGGCCGTGAGCCTATCATCGGCCGCCAACCGCACAAGAAAGGAACCGCCATGGCGCTTTTCGATCTGACCGGACGGGTGGCCATCGTCACCGGCGGCAATGGCGGCATCGGGCTCGGCATGGCGCGCGGGCTCGGCGCCGCCGGCGCGACGGTGGTCATCGTCGGACGCAACAAGGACAAATGCGAGAGCGCTGCGGCGGAGCTGCGCGAGCGCGGCGCCAAGGTGGCGGGCATCGTCGCCGACGTCCGCCGCGAGGATTCGTGCCGCACCCTCGTCGGCGCGGCGGTGAAGGCCTTCGGCCGGCTCGACATTCTCGTCAACAATGCCGGCATCAACATCCGCAAGCGACCGGAGGAATACACCGTCGAGGAATGGAACACCGTCCTCGTCACCAACCTGTCGAGCGCCTTCGTCTGCGCGCAGGCGGCCTATCCCGAGATGGTGCGGGCGGGCGGCGGCAAGGTCATCAACATCGGCTCGATGATGTCGATCTTCGGCGCGCCCTATGCGGCGCCCTATGCGGCGAGCAAGGGCGGCATCGTCCAGCTCACCAAGGCGCTCGCCACGGCCTGGGCCAAGGACAACATTCAGGTCAACGCGGTGCTGCCCGGCTGGATCGACACCGACCTGACCCGCGGCGCGCGCGAGCAGGTCGCCGGGCTGCATGAGCGGGTCTTGGCGCGGACGCCGGCGGGCCGCTGGGGCCTCCCCGAGGACCTCGCCGGGATCGCCGTCTTCCTGTCGAGTGCGGCCTCGGATTTCGTCACCGGCACGGCCATTCCGGTGGATGGCGGCTATTCGAGCCTGGGCTGAGCCGCGGCGGCGTCCTGCGCTGCCTATAGGGTGGGCACGCTGCCCAACGGATGGACGGTTCAGACCGCGGGCGTGACGGCGCGGACGTCCTCGGCGGCGCAGGGCAGCGCCATGATCGCATCGCATTCCGGCTGGAAATGCAGGCGGCGCTCGTGCGTGGCGCGGTCTTCCGCCTCGACGAGCCTGCCTTCCAAGCCGCGGAAGGCCGCCTCGGGGCCGATGTAGACGACGCGTGTGGCTGTTGTCATGGAAGCCTGCTCAAGGAAATGCTGCGCCGCAGCAAATCTAGGCGCAAACCCGCCCGCCGGGCAAGCGCGACGTGCCGAAGGGCCGCTCGTCAGAGCGACGCGCGCACGAGTCGAACGAGCGAGCGAAGCTCGAACGGTTTGGCGAGGTATTGCTCCGGGCCGATGCCGCGCGCCGCCACCCATTCCGGGTCGCCGGTCATGAGAATGAAGGCGATGCCGAGTTCCCGCGCCTTCTCCTCGAGGCAAAGACCGGCCTCCCCGGGAATCCGGGCGTCGGCGAGGATGAGATCGATGCTGTGCCGTGCGAGAAGGTCTCGGGCGATCGACACGCGGCGCGCCTTGCTGACGTGAAGATCGGCGGCTTCGAGCGCGCGGGCGACCACCTCCAGGATCAAGGGATCGTCATCGACGACAAGGACATGCTTGGGCGTCACGGCACCATGACCTGTCAGCAGTCGACAGACCACCGCAAACAGCGTGCCAGTGCATGGACCGCGGCGCGCGGCGCCATCCGCCTGCGGCGGAGCCTTGCCGGCCGCTCGGAACGCGCCCGGCCGCTGAGCCGTTTTTCAGCGCATGGCACACCGCGGGAGTCGTCGACCGCCGGACACGCCGGAGGCCGCCCAGCGCTTCCGCGAATACCATCGCATCGTCACCGAATTCGGCAAGGAGGCGCTCGGGAGCAGCGACCTCGACGCGCTCCTTCAGCACGCGACCGAGTGCGTCTCGCGCGGCATGGGCATCAGCCGCGCCAAGGTCCTGGAGTACCGCCCGCAGACGGACGATCTGCTGGTGCGCACCGGCGTGGGCTGGAAGCCGGGCGTGGTCGGGCACGCCGCATTGCCGAGCGGCATG
>DASVOY010000551.1:0-2497 GCA_036383115.1 Allostellaceae bacterium | reverse complement strand
CGCTGCCTGAGCGCTGGCTGCGCCGCTTGCTCGCGGCGATCCTGCCGCGGCCATGGCTCTTCCGCCTGGCGCTGGTCGGGGCCTCGCTGACACGGCCATTGGCGCGACTTTTGCCGGGGCGGCTCGCCGCGCTGGCGGCGTTGGCGCCGCGGCGGCTGGCCGGCCCGAGCGCGGTCGACCGGCCGCAGGCCTTTCCCGCCGAGGGCGCGCGCCGCACGCGCGTCGCGCTGCTCACGGGCTGCGCGCAGCGGGTGGTGGCGCCGGAGATCAACGAGGCGACGGTGCGGCTCCTCACCCGTCACGGCTGTGAGGTCGTGATCGCGAAAGGCGCCGGTTGCTGCGGCGGGCTCACGCATCACATGGGGCGCGACTCGCTGGGCTTCGCCAAAAGGAACATCGACGCGTGGACGCGCGAGATCGAGCGCGGCGGGCTCGACGCCATCGTCATCAACACCTCGGGCTGCGGCGTCACGATCAAGGATTACGGCTATATGCTGCGCGAGGACGACGCCTACGCCGGGAAGGCGGCGCGCGTCTCGGCGCTGGCCAAGGACCTCTCCGAGGTGATGGCCGGGCTCGGCCTCGCCGCGCCGATTGTCGCGACCGGGCAGCGCGTCGCCTATCATTCCGCCTGCTCGCTGCAGCACGGTCAGCAGATCCGTGCCGAGCCCAAGGCGCTCCTCGCCAAGGCCGGCTTCACCGTGCTCGACGTGCCCGAGGCGCATCTTTGCTGCGGCTCCGCCGGCACCTACAACATGCTCCAGCCCGAGATCGCCGGGAAGCTGCGCGACCGCAAGGTCGCGAACATCGAGAGCACGAAACCCGATATCGTCGCCGCCGGCAACATCGGCTGCATCACCCAGATCGCGCAGGGCACCGGCGTGCCGGTGGTGCACACGGTCGAGCTGCTCGACTGGGCCACGGGCGGGCCGATGCCGGCGGCGCTGCAGCGCGGCAACTAGCGACAAACCAAGCAAGAAAGCCCCTCCGCCCTCAAGGAGGGAGGGGCACCTATTCGGCGTCCACCAGATCAACCCTTCCGCGTTGCCAGCTTCGGCACCACGATCGACAGCGCGAGCACCACGAGCCCGATGAGGGTCGGCGCGAGCCAGCCGGCCTTGCCGGCGGCGAGGCGCTCGCCGGCGGCGCCGAAATCGGCGCACGCGATGGCCATAGGTAGTTGACCGACGAGCGAGCCGAAGGCGTAGGCGCCGAGCGGGAGTCGCGTCAGGCCGAGCGCGTAATTGGTCAGCGCATGCGGGATGACCGGGATGAGGCGCAGCACGGCGACCGCGCGCCAGCCGCCGCGCTCGGCGCGCAGCAGCAGCGGCCCCAGCCGCCGCATGCTCTCGAGGTCGAGGAGCCCGCCATTGACGTAGCGCGCCAGGAGAAAGCCGGCGACGGCGCCGATGGTGCTGCCGAGCGCCGCCCAGAGCGTGCCGCCCCACGCGCCGAACACTGCGCCCGCCGCCACGGCGAGCACGGTGCGCGGGAAGAAGATCAGGCTCGCGATCACATGAATGCCGAGGAAGACGAGCGGCGCCGCCGGGAAACGGGCGATGGCCGAGGCGATCGATTCGGCGTCGAGCGCGCCGGCTTTCGCCCAGAGCAGCACGGCGCCGGCCAGCGCGGCGAGGACGAGCGCCATGCGGCCGGCGAGGCGGAAGCCGGCGAGGGGAGGGGCCTTGTCCTCGCCGGGAGTCATCCCGCGCGCCTCGCCTCGTCGGCGCTGTCGGCGATGATCTCGGGATTCCCAGCGCGGCGCTGCAGCCACATCACGCCGAGGAGATCGGTGATGCCGACCCAGAGGCGGTCGAAGGTGCCGTAGTTGGAATGCCCGCGCTCGCGCGGCCGGTGATTGACCACGACGGAGACGACCTCGCCGCCCTGGCGCCGCACCAGGGCCGGCAGGAAGCGGTGGATGTGGTCGAAGAAGGGCAGGTCGAGAAAGACATCGCGGCGGAAGAGCTTGAGGCCGCAGCCGGTGTCGGGCGTGCCGTCGCCGAGGAGGCCGCGCCGCACCGCGTTGGCGATGCGCGAGGAGAGGCGCTTCACCGTGCTGTCCTGGCGGCGCTGCCGGTGCCCGGCGATCAGCAGCGGCGGCTCGGGCGGCGCGCTCAGGGCGATCTCCCAGAGGCGCGGGATGTCGGCGGGATCGTTCTGCCCGTCGCCGTCGAGCGTGGCGATCCAGCGCGCGCGCGCCGCCTTGACGCCGCTCCGGACGGCCGTGCTCTGGCCGCAGCTCCGCGCGTGCCGGACAAGGCGCAAGCGCGGAAAGTCGCGCGCAAGGTCGCCGATCACCCCGGCGGTGTCGTCGGTGGACCCGTCATCGACATAGACGATCTCGTAGTCGAGCGACCCGTCGAGCGCCGCGCGGATCTCCGCGACCAAGGGCGCGATGTTCGGTGCTTCGTTGCGCACGGGGATGACTACGGAAAGCTCCATGAGGGCTGGCGTGTAGCACAGTTCGGCTGGCGGAACAAAAGGGCGGATGGTG
>DASVOY010000550.1:0-4536 GCA_036383115.1 Allostellaceae bacterium | reverse complement strand
GGCGGAGATGCTCGGCGACGATAAAGCGGTGCTCGTCATTGGAGACCACCACCGGCGCCGCAAAGCGCGCGGCATCGGCGACGCGCAGCGCTGCCTCCTGCAGCAGGCTGCGCGCGGAGGTCAGCGGCAGCAGCTGCTTCGGATAATAGGCGCGCGACATCGGCCAGAGCCGCGTGCCGGAGCCGCCCGACAGGATCACCGGGTGGATCCGCCCCGGCCGTCCGCTCGTTGCCGCCATCTGAACCGTCTCCCCTGCGCGTACCGTGCCCACAAGATATCATTATCGGACAGACTTAAACGCTATCTTAAGGGAAGTCGGCTCCAGCGCCCGCCGGCCTGCTCCCGGTCATGCCGGCGTCGCCTCGGCGCCGAGGCGGCAATCGGGCCAGGTGGCATCGCGCGGCGAGATGCAGGACACCGGCAGCGGCCAGCTCACGCCGAAGGCCGGGTCGTCGTAGCGCACGCCAGACGCCGCCTCGGGTACATGGAAGCGCGAGATCTGGTAGAACACCTCGGTATCGGGAACAAGCGTCTGGAACCCGTGCGCAAACCCCTCCGGGATGTAGAGCGCGGCGCCGTTCTCCGCGCTGAGCTCGAAGCCCTGCCATTGGCCGCGCGTCGACGAGCCGGAGCGGAGATCGATGGCGACGTCCCAGATGGCGCCGCGGGTGCAGCGCACGAGCTTGGTCTCGGCATGGGGCGGGCGCTGGAAATGCATGCCGCGCAGCGTGCCTGCCTTGGCATTGAAGGAGACGCTTGCCTGCGCCAGCGTCGTGTCGAGGCCATGCTCGGCGAATTCGCGGCGGCACCAGCTGCGGGCGAAGTAGCCCCGTTCATCCGCGTGCCGTTCCATCTCGACGAGCCACAGCCCGCCGAGGCGCGTCGGCGTGAAAATCATGCCTCTATTGCCTGCTCGAACGACTCGCGGAAATAGAAGTCCTGGTCGATCTGTCGGGTGGCCAGGAGGTATTTAAGCTGCTGCAGCCGGGTGAAGGCGCGGTAGTTGAAGACCTCCTTCGACATGGCGATCTGCTCGAAGATGTCGCGTAGCTGGCGCGCGCCGCGCTCGGCCGTCCAGCGGCAGCGGAAGCCCGGCAGGTGCTGGCGGATCTTGGCGAAAGAGACGCGGTAGCTGCGGTTGTCGCCGCCGCTGGGGCCGAACGTCAGAGCGCAGCCCGGGAAAGTGGCGGCGACGATCTCGGCGATCTCGCGGATGCGGTAGTTCTGCTCATCGCTGCCGACGTTGAAGACCTCGTTATGCACGGCCCCGCGCGGCGCCTCCAGCGCAAGAAGGATCGCCTTGCAGATGTCGTTGACATGGACGAGCGGGCGCCACGGCGTGCCGTCACTCGTCATCTTCACCTCGCGGCCCGTCCAGGCGTGGCCGGCGAGGTTGTTCAGGACGATGTCGAAGCGCATGCGCGGGCTTGCGCCATAAGCCGTGGCATTGCGCAGGAATACCGGCGTGAAATGCGCGTCGGCGAGCGCCTGGACCTCGCGCTCGACCAACATCTTGCAGCGGGCATAGGCGGTCTGCGGGTTGAGCGGCGAGGCCTCGGTCCTGATCTCGTCGTTGCCAGCACCGTAGACGCTGCAGGACGAGGTGTAGACGAATCGCCCCACGCCGGCGGCCTTGCAGGTGCGGGCAAGCTCGACCGAGCCGCGATGGTTTATGTCATAGGTGAGACGCTGATCATGCTCGCCGAGCGGATCGTTCGACAACTCCGCGAGATGGACGACGGCGTCGAAGTCGACGACATCGGCGGCATCGACCTGACGGATGTCCTTGGACATCACCGGCGGGCGCTTGCAGCCGTCGTCATAGAGCCAGCCGTTACGGTAGAAGCCGCTGTCGAGGCCGGTGACGTGGTGGCCGCGCTCCTGCAGCAACGGCCCGAGCACGGCCCCGATGTAGCCATCGGCTCCGGTGATCAGTACTTTCATGCGCTTGCTCCGTTATTCGATGAAAGTGGTCGGCCGGGCATCCGCCAGTTGAGCGCGATTGGCACCGCAATAAAGCTGCCGGTTGAACGTTTCAGGTGAGGCTTGGTTCCGGCTTTGCCGGGTAGCGGGGCATCGGCCATGGGTAGAGGCGTCAGCGTGTGCCTGCCAGACGCAGAGCCTCGCCCCGCAACGCCGTCGAACGCGTAGTCCGCCGCAGGCGCGCCGGGTTGCGGCACGCGCAGCGGGAGGGCGGGACCAACTCCGCGATTGCGATCGTCAGCGCGCTGGCTGCGACCGCGGTGTGCGTATCAATGTGCGGCGCGCGGGCGACCGGGGCGGCGGGCGGGTGCAGTGAAGGTCACGATCGTCGCCGGCTCGCCGCTCTCCAACGCCTTCAGTTCGGCCCGGCAGCGCTCGAGCAGCTGCAGATCGCGCGCATCGTCGCGGTCGGCGACATCCATGTAGCTGATTTTGATCTCGACCAGGTCGAGCAGAATCTCGATCGAGCGTTTCGACAAGGACACAGCTTGCCTCCCCCGTTTTTCCCCACGGCGATGATCGGGCCGCTTTTATTAAAATGCTGTGAATAGCGCACAGGTTGAGAGATCATGCGCCTCGCCATAATGGGTGAGGCCGAAGCTGCGTTGACACTGGGGAGACCCCCCAGTAGAACCACAGCCGGCATACGCCGTGTCGAGACCGCTCACAGGTGGAGGGGTGGCCGAGTGGCTGAAGGCGGCGGTTTGCTAAACCGTTATACGGTCATAAGCCGTATCGTGGGTTCGAATCCCATCCCCTCCGCCACCTTTGCCGGCCGACAATGGCTCGGCCGTCGTCGATGGCAGAACCTTGCTCGCTGCGGAACCAACTCATGACCATCAACGTCGCGCTGCTACAGCCGCTGATCGCGCTGATCGCCGGCGTGCTCATCCTCATCCGCCCGCGCCTGCTGAATTACGTCGTCGCTCTTTATCTCATCATTATCGGCATCATCGGCCTGCTGCCGCACGTGGTGCGGTGAGAGCAACGAGGCTCACTCGATTTCGAGCGCGGCGCCGAGCGTCTCGCCGATGGCGTTGTGCATGACGAGATCGGCGAGCGGGTCGAGGCGGGTCGGCTCGCGGTTGATGATGACGAGCCTCGCGCCGTTGTGCTTCGCCAGTTCGGGGAAGCCGGCGGCGGGATAGACTACCAGCGATGATCCCAGCACGACGAAGAGGTCGGCGGCGAGCGTCTCCGCCTCGGCGCGCCGCATCGCCTCGGCCGGCATGGGCTGCCCGAAGGAGATGGTCGCGGTCTTGATGAAGCCGCCGCAGCCGGCGCAACAAGGCGGCGCCTCGTCGCGCTCGAAGGCGGCCCGCAGATCGGCGATCTCGTAACGCGTGCCGCAATCGAGGCAGGTCGCATAAGTCGTGTTGCCGTGCAGCTCGATCACCTGATCCTCGTCGATCCCCGAGGCCTGGTGCAGGCCGTCGATGTTCTGGGTGATGACCGCCGCCGCCTTGCCGCGGCGAACGAGCGTGGCGACCGCCCGGTGGCCGCGGTTCGGCTTGGCCCCGCGAATGAGGCTGTCGCTGGCGAATTTGCGGCGCCACGCCTCGCGCCGCGCCTCGTCGGAGGCGAGGAAGGCGCCGAAATCGATCGGCGCCAGGCGCGTCCAGATCCCGCCAGGGCTGCGGAAATCGGGGATGCCCGATTCGGTGCTGATGCCGGCGCCGGTGAAGACGACGGCGCGGCGCGCCTCGGCGACGAGGCGGCGCAGCTCGGCGGCGTCGCGATCGAGCTTCATGGATGTCATCCTCTGCGGTTATCATCCGCCGCCATGCCTCGTTCAAGCCCCGCGCCCGCCAGATCATCGACGGAGAACGGCACATCGATCGTTGCGCTGCCCGGTGACGAGGACGCGGCCGCCGCGCTGCTGGAGCGAGCGGTGCGGCGGCTCGCGCGCCGCGACAAGCGGCTCGCAGCGGTGGTGAAGGCGGTGGGACCGTGCCGACTGCGTCGCGCTCCCGGCGGCTTCCCGCGGCTGTTTCAGGCGATCCTGCGCCAGCAGCTCTCGGGCAAGGCCGCCGCCACCATCGCTGCCCGAGTCCACGCCGCCTGCGGTGGCATCGTCGCGGCCGAGGCGGTGGCCGCGCTCGACGATGCGGCCTTCGCCCGCGCCGGCGTATCGCGCCAGAAACGCGACTATCTCCGCGGCTTGGCGGCGATGGCGCTGGCATCGCCGACCATCTTCGACGAGCTCGAGGCGCTGCCCGACGACGCGGCCATCGCGGCGCTCATCACCGTCAAAGGCATCGGCCGCTGGACCGCCGACATGTACCTGATGTTCGCGCTCGGCCGCCTCGACGTGCTGCCGCTTGGCGACCTGTCGATCCGCGCGGCGATCACGGAGATCTACGGGCTGCGAAGCAGTGCGCGGCCGGCAGAATTCGCAGCGGTTGCTGAAGTCTGGCGGCCGTACCGGAGCATCGTCAGCTGGTATTTCTACGCGTATCTCGATCGCGACAAGCAGACATCGCGCGCGAAATGACGGCAGTTTGCTCGTGTTTTCCGTTAAAACTAACAGTTGATTTCGTGCGCATTTGCACA
>DASVOY010000549.1:0-5294 GCA_036383115.1 Allostellaceae bacterium | reverse complement strand
CGGCGTCCTGTTCTCCGCGGTCTTCTTCGTCCTCGACAACGTTGCACTCGGCTTCACCACGGTGGCGCGCGGCACGCTCGCCCTGTCGACGCTGCCGCTGATGACGATGGCCGTGGCGGCAGTCCTCGGGATGGAAGCTCTGAGCGCGAGGAAGACGGTCGGCGTCCTCATCGCCATGCTGGGCTTGGCGATCGCCTTGGCGTCGGGTCTGAGAGACGCGCCGCCAGGTGCCTGGCGAGGCGACCTCATCATGGCCGGAGCAACGTTCTGCATGGCGGTCTACAACGTCTATTCCCGCAGCTTCGTCAAGCGTTCGAGCGCGTTGGGCTTCCTCACCGCCGGCATGGCCGTCGGAGGCGGTTCGCTCGTCCTCGTCAGCCTTCTTTCGGGCGGCGCATCGGCCGTAACTGCATTCGATGCCAAGGCGTGGATTGCGGCAATCTATCTCGCCGCCGGCGGCGGGGCATTGGCGTTCTTCTTGTGGGTCTTCGCGCTTCAATACGCCAGTCCGACGCGCGTCGCCAATACCATGGCGGTCAATCCGCTGGTCGCTGCGCTTCTGGGGTTGGCAATATTGGGGGAGCCGATCCCGCTCAATCTCATCGTCGGCTTCATCGCCGTATTGTCGGGCATTTGGATCGCGACGTCGGAGAGTGCGGCACCCATCGGCGCCGCCGACGAAAAGAAGTAGATACGCACAGATCAGAACGCTGCCGACAGTAGGATCACCAGACCTAGGCGCTCGCCGCCGCAGCCCGTGCCCGATTGGTGCCGCGCTCGATGAGATATTCGCGGTCGAGCAGCTTGACCGTGTGGCTCAGGTCGGACTGCGCGATGAGGACGGCGAGGTCCTTGCCCCTCAGCGCGCCGACCACCTGGGCGAGGCGTTGCGAGAGCGCGGGCGCCACGCCTTCGAAGGGCTCGTCGAGGAGCAGCAGCCGCGTGCCGGCGAGCAACGCGCGGGCGAGCGCCACGAGTTTCTGCTGGCCGCCGCTCAGCAGCAGCGCCCTGCGCCCGCGCATTGCCGCGACCTCGGGCATCAACCCGTAGACGAAGCCGAGGCGCTCGGCGCCATCGAGCCCTCGCCGCGCCCAGCTCGGCAGCAGGATGTTCTGCTCGACCGAGAGTTGCGGCACGAGGCGCCGGTCCTCGGGCATGTAGCCGATGCCGAGCGCGGCGCGGCGATGCGTCGGCAACGCCGTCAGGTCCGCGCCGTCGAAGCGGATGCGTCCGCCGCTGGCGGTCGCGAGGCCCATCACTGCGCGCAGGGTCGTCGTCTTGCCTGCGCCATTGCGGCCGACCAGCCCCACCATCTCGCCCGCCTTCACGGCGAGGCTCACGCCGCGCAGCACCTCGACGGACTGGAGGGACACGCGGAGGGATTCGATCTCGAGCATGCGCCGCCTCAGTTCGCGAAGCCCGAGACGTAGCGCTGCACCTCGGGATTGCCGAGGACGGTCGCGGGAATGTCGTCGGCGATGATGCGCCCGTCATAGAAGGCTAGCACGCGCTCGGCATAGCGCCCGACGATCTCCATGTCGTGCTCGACGAAGAGCACGGTGACATCGCCGCCCTCGAGTGCCGCCATGATGACGTCCATGAGCGGGAATTTCTCCTCCGCGGCCACGCCGCTGGTCGGCTCGTCGAGCAGCAGCAATTTCGGCCGCTGCGTCACCGCCATGGCGATATCGACGAGCTTGCGCACGCCGCCGGGCAGGGCCGAGACGGCGTGGTCGCGGTAATCGCGCAGTCGGAAGCGCGCCAACAAATCCTCGGCCTCGGCAAGGAGCTCCGGCGCGCTCGCCGGGCGCCAGGGCGAGAGCCCCCGCGGCCGGCCGATGCCAAGCGCCACGAGCAGGTTCTCCTCGGGCGTGAGCGTCGGAAAAAGCTGCGGGATCTGGAACGAGCGGCTGACGCCCTGCCGGCTCACCGCGCGCGGCGCGAGCCCGGTGATCTCGCGCCCATCGAGCATCACCTGGCCGCGGTCGGGCCTGATATAGCCGGTGACCATGTTGACGAAGGTGGTCTTCCCCGCGCCGTTGTTGCCGATGAGGCCAAGCCGCTCGCCGCGCCGGGCGCTGACCGAGACATCGTTGGCGGCGACCACGGCGCCGAACTGCTTCTGCAGGCCGCGCGTCTCGAGCACCGCGGTCATTCCACGCTCTCCGCCGGCACCGGCAGCGACTCGGCCCGCGCGCGCCGCCGCCGGCGCAGCAGCGAGCCCAGCCCTTCCGGCAGGAACAGGATGACGAGCAGCAGGAAGATGCCGAGCGCCATCTGCCAGGTGTTCGGGAAATACTGGCTCGAGAAGGAGCGCACCAGTTCCAGCAGGATCGAGGCGATGAACACGGCGACGACGCTCGCATGCCCGGCGAGGATGGCGAGGAAGACGAATTCGCCGGAGGTGGTCCAGAAAGCGAAGTCGGGGTCGATATGGCCGAGCGCCAGAGCCGCGAGCGCGCCGCCGACGCCGCCCAGGCCGGCCGCCATGGCGAAATTCACTGCCGTCACGCCGCGGACGGAGGCGCCGAGATATTCGACGCGGATCTCGTTATCGCGTGCGGCGAGCGACAGCAGCCCGCGCATCGAATCGAAATGGATCCGGCATAGCGCCGCGGCGAGGCTGGTCACCAGGACAGTGAAGACGAAGAGCGCGTAGGGCGTCGCCGCCTGATATCCGAGGAAACTCGGCGCGCGCAGATTGATGCCGTCCGAGCCGCCCAGCGAGTAGGTCTTGTTGAGGACGCCATAGGCGATCATCGAGAGCGCCAGCGTCAAGGTGGCGAAGAAGATGCCGCGGTAGCCCGCGAGCAGCGGCGCGATGACGAGCGCGAGGACGAGCGCGGCGAGGCCGCCCAGCGCGGTCAGCAGCAGCGCGTCGCTCGCCCCGGCGAAGCGCATGGCGAGACCGGCGGCATAGGCCCCCGCGCAGTAGAAGAGCCCCTGGCCGAAGGAGACGAGCCCACCGCGCATGAGCACGACGAGCCCGAGCGCCACCAGCCCCTTGGCGAGCGCCATCGTCGCCAGGAGGATGAACCAGTTCGGCAGCAAGTGGCCGAGCGCGGCCAGAGCGAGGAAGGCAACCAGCGCCGATGCCAGGATGCCGAGCCGGCCCACGGCTCAGATCTTCCTGAGCGTCGTGCGCTGGAACAGTCCCTCCGGCCGCAGCGCCAGCACGCCCGCCATGACGAGATAGACGATGAAGAGCTCCGCCGACGGCATCAGATGGATCGCGGCCGAGCGCGCCAGGCCGACGAGGAGCGCGGCGACCGCAGCGCCCTCGACGCTGCCGAGCCCGCCGATGACGACGACGGCGAAGCTCAGCAGGATGACGGTGATGCTGATGCCGGGCTGCACCGAGATCTTGGGCGCGGTGAAGGCGCCGCCCAGTGCGGCGAGAAAGACGCCGAAGGTGAAGGCGAGGATGAAGATGCGCGTGACGTTGACGCCCATGGCGCGGCTGATTTCGCGGTCATGGATCACCGCCAGCACGAGCTTGCCGGTGACGGTGTGATTGAGCCCCAGCCATAGCAGCACGCCCGTGATCACGGCGAGCCCGACGAGCATCAAATCATAGCCGACATAGGTGAGTCCGAAGAGCGATACGTCGCCCAAGAGCCCATACGGCTCGTAGGCGTAGTAGGGATTGACGCCCCAGATCAGCTTGGTCGCGTCCTCGAGGATGAGAAACAGCGCGTAGGTGACGAGGACGAGTAGCACCTCGTCGCGCCGATAGAAGAGGCGCAGGATGCCGCGCTCCATGACCGGCCCGACGACCACGGCGACGACGAGCGCCGCACCGAGCATGACGAGATAGCCCAAGAGTGGCGGTCCGCTGCCGGCGTAGTACCAGCCGACCGCCGTCGCGGCGGTATAGGCGCCGATGGCGTAGAGATTGCCATGGGCGATGTTGAGGATGTTGAGCACGCCGAAGACGAGGGTGAGCCCGACCGCGACGATGAACAGCCAGGAGGCGTCGATGAGCCCGTCGATGGCGATCGTCGCCGCGAGTTCCACCGCTCGTCCCGCCTGCCCCTACCCGCCCCTCTCTCAGCCGCGAGCGCTCAGTTGCACTTGGCGCCCGGGAAGCCCTGGGCGATCCAGTCCTCGGCCTTGACGCCGGGCGGCGGGTTCACGCATTCCGCGGCGAAGTGCTCGATGTCGACCAGCTTCACCATCTTCGCCTCGGCGTCCCATTTGGTGCGGCCGACGGCATTCGACTGGATCGCCTGGTGGCCGTCGCCGAGCGCCATCTTGATGTGGCCCGAGGGCGCGTCCCATTCGAGGCCGGTCATGGCGGTGACCAGCTCCTCCGTCGTCGGCTTCTTGCCGCCATTGGCCGCCATCGCCTTTTCGACCGCCGTCTTCAATCCCAGGATCGCCTGCGCGCCGCGGTATTGCGGCTGGACGGGATATGTCCCGGGATAGGCCTTCTTGTAGGCCGCGACGAACCAGTCGTTGATCGGGCTCTTCTCGGCATACTGGCCATTCGCGCCGCGCGCGCCGACGACGACGCCGTCCGGCACCTTGTTGCCGAGCGGCTGCAGCACATGGTCCGACGCGCTCAGCACGACGAGCCGGTCCTTGAACAAGCCGCGCGGCACCGCCTGGAGGACGAGCGCCTGCAGATCGCCGCCCCACAGGCTCGAATAGACCAGGCTCGGCTTCTCTTGCAGCAGGGTGGAGATCTCGGTCCCGTACTGGCCGGCGCCGAATTTCGGCCAGAGCTCGACCTTGGGCTTCGCCTCCGGATCGAGCTTGGCCATGCTGGCCTTGAAGTCCTTCCAGGAATCCTGGCCCCAGGCGTAATCCTGGTCGATGGCGCCGATATCGCTGACCCTAAGCTTGCGTTTGGTGATGTAGCGCGCCAGCGCGACGTTATCCATCGCGCCATGGGCGGCGCTGCGGAAGACGTAGTGGAACTTGTTCTCCTCGAAGATGCGCGGCGTGCCGCAATCCATCAGGAGCAGGAACCGCTTGAGCTCCTCGGCGGCGGGCGCCACGGCGAGGCAATCGCCGGAGCCGATATAGCCCAGCACCGCATCGACCTGGTCGCGCTCATAGGCGTTGCGCAGCTCCTGCACCTGCTTGGTGGCGCCGCCATTCTCGTCGATCAGCAGCTGATCGACCGTCAGACCACCGAAACCCGGCTTGTCATAAGGCTTGGGCAGGATGCCGCCCTTGTTGATGGCATCAAGCATCACCTTGATGCCATTCCCGGCAGGCACGCCGAAGGACTCGGCGGCCGGGCCGGAAAGGAAGGTCACGACGCCGAGCTTGAAGCTCCCGGAAGC
>DASVOY010000548.1:0-4908 GCA_036383115.1 Allostellaceae bacterium | reverse complement strand
GGCGTCGCCGACGAAGCGGACGCGTCCCGTGCGCAGATCGGGCAGGCCGCCGACGGGATCGAAGACTCGCCCTTCGGCATCGAGGAAGAGCGCGTTCATCGGGAAGTCGCGCCGCCGCGCATCCGCCTCCCAGTCGTCGGTGAATGCGACGCGCGCATGCCGGCCGAACGTCTCGACGTCGCGGCGCAAGGTGGTGATCTCGAAATGCCGCGGCCCGACCACCGCCGTCACCGTGCCGTGCGCGAGCCCGGTCGGCACCGCCTTGATCCCGGCCGCGTCGAGGCGGCGCATCACCTCCTCGGGCGGTGCGGGCGTCGCGATGTCGATGTCCCCGATGGGACGGCCGAGAAGCGCGTCGCGCACGCAGCCGCCGACGAAGCGCGCGGCGCCGCCGCCGACGGTGAGCGCGGCAAGCACCGCGCGCGTCGCCGCGTCGCTCATCCAGGGCTGCGGCGCGATGCGGTCGACCGGTTTCTCCATCGCGGCCATGACGACTTACCGCTGCGCCGGCGCGTCCGGGACGACGTGGCCCGGAACGACGCGACCGTCGATGTAGCGCGGCGGCACATAGGTGCCTTCCGGCGACCCGACATGCACGCCGATGAAGAAAAGCAGCAACGCCGTCAGCACGGCTCCCGCGGCGAGGAGCGGGACCACGCGCTGGAGGCGCCAAGGGCCCGGTCCCGTGAGCTCCGGGCGCGCGACCGTGGCGAGCCACAGTACATAGAGCAGCGTCGGCAGCAGGAACGGCAGCACGATGGTCAGGAAGATGCGTATCATCGCCTCGCGCCTGTCTCGTCCGGGACTAGGCCAACCTGACCCTCGCGACCGTCATGGCCGGGCATGACGGCCATTCTGGAAACTCCAAACGGCGTCACTGCCGTCCTCTACCACTTAAGCCAGCACCTCCGCCAGATTGACCAGCATGCCGGCGGTGGCGCCCCAGATGTAGCGGTTCTCGTAGGGCAGTACGAAGAAAGTGCGCATCCGGCCCTTGAACTCGCGGCTGTGGCGCTGGTGGTTGCCGGGATCGACGATGAAGGAGAGCGGCACCTCGAAGACCTCCGCGACCTCGAAGGGGTCGGGCCGCGTCGGGTATGGCGCCCGCACCAGCCCCACCACCGGCGTGACCTCGAAGCCGGTGCTGGTGACGTAGGTGTCGAGCCGGCCGATCACCTCGACATGGTCGCGCGGCAGCCCGACCTCCTCCTCCGTCTCGCGCAGCGCCGCATCGATCGAATCGGCGTCGTCCGGCTCGATGCTCCCCCCGGGAAACGAGATCTGTCCGGCATGGGCGGCGAGATGCGCGGTGCGCTGCGTCAGCAGCACGGTGAGCTCCTGCGGCCGCATCACCAGCGGCACCAGCACCGCCGCGGGGGTCAGCGCGGAGACCGGCGGCGCGCCGCCCGGCACCAGGGAATGGTCGCCGCGCATCGCGGCGATCGTCGCGGGATCGCTGGCGCGCTCGCCGGCGACGGCGCCGGCAAAGCGCCGGCGCACCGCCTCCGGCGTCAGTCGCGGCCGTCCAGACGGCCCAGCGGGAAGAACCTGCCTTTGCTCCATACGCCGAAAAGGGTCGCGTCGCCGACCCGCTCCTCTTTGCCCAACTCGACCAGCTCGTAGAATACCGGGCGGCTCAAGCGCGCTTCCAGCCCGGCGCGCACCAGGACATAAGGATTGGGCTCACCGGTTGCGGGATCGTTAACGACACGCAACGGATGATCGCCGTCGGCCGCCACAGTGTCGTCAATATTGGTGCGGAAGATCAGCGCCTGCTCGCGCCCCTCGCCCTCCACGGCGAGCTCGACCGCGACGAAAGGCGCATCATCGACGGTGATCCGACCGCGCTCGGCCGGCGTTACCAGCCAGTAGGTGCCCTGCTCGTCGCGCCGCAACACCGTGCTGAATAGGCGGACGAGGGGCATGCGGGCGATCGGCGAGCCGCGATAGGACCAGGTGCCGTCACGCGCGATACGTATGTCGAAATGGCCGCAATCAACCAGTTGGCGCCCCACGGTCGGGACTGCCGCCGCATTTTGTGCGAGGCGATCGAGCCCCTTTGACGGCGGCCCCTTATCGGTCATGATCTATCTCTGTATCCAGCATAAGGATGTGATGTCGTGAGTGTTACCGAAAGCCTGTCCGCGACCGCCGGCTCCGCCGATCTCGTCGGCGAGATCGATGCGCTTGGCCAACGCCTGGCTCTGGTGAGGGAGCGCATCGGACGCGTCATCTTCGGCCAGCGCGAGGTGGTCGATCAAGCGCTGATCACGCTGCTCGCCGGCGGCCACGCGCTGCTGATCGGCGTGCCCGGCCTCGCCAAGACGCGGCTGGTCGAGACGCTCGGCACCGTGCTCGGCCTCGACGACAAGCGCATCCAGTGCACGCCCGATCTGATGCCCGCCGACATCCTGGGCTCGGAAGTGCTGGAGGAGAGCGAGAGCGGCAGGCGCTCCTTCCGCTTCATCCCCGGCCCGGTGTTCTGTCAGCTGCTCATGGCCGACGAGATCAACCGCGCCAGCCCGCGCACGCAATCGGCGCTGCTTCAGGCGATGCAGGAGGGGCGCGTCTCGGTCGCCGGCCAGTATCACCCGCTGCCGCGGCCGTTCCACGTCCTGGCGACGCAGAACCCGCTCGAGCAGGAAGGCACCTACCCGCTGCCCGAAGCGCAGCTCGACCGCTTCCTGCTACAGATCGACGTCGGCTATCCCGACCTCGAGGCGGAGCGGCAGATGCTCGTCGCCACGACGGGGGTCACGGACGAGAAGGTGACGCCGGTGCTCACCGCCAATGAGCTCCTCGCCGCGCAGCGCCTGGTGCGCCGCGTGCCGGTGGGCGAGAGCGTGGTCGAGGCGATCCTCAAGCTGGTGCGCGCCGGGCGGCCCGAGGAGAGCGACATTCCCGAGGCGAAGCAGCATGTCGCCTGGGGCCCCGGCCCGCGCGCGAGCCAGGCGCTGATGCTCGCCTGCCGCGCCCGCGCGCTGCTCGATGCGCGGCTGGCGCCTTCTATCGACGACGTCGTGGCGCTGGCGCCGCCGGTGCTGCGCCACCGCATGGCGCTCAACTTCACGGCGCGCGCCGATGGCGTCACCATGGCGCAGGTCATCGATCGCTTGATGGCGCCGTTCGGCTGATGGCCGTTACCGCCGCGCTGCAACACCGGGCCGAGCAGCTTGCCGCGGCGCTGCCGCCGCTGCTCATCGCGGCCGAGCGCGTCGCCGCCACGGTGGCGCAAGGCGTGCACGGCCGGCGGCGTGTCGGCCAAGGCGAGACCTTCTGGCAGTTCCGCCAGTACCAGCCCGGCGATCCCGTGCCGCGCATCGACTGGCGCGAGAGCGCGAAGTCGCAGCGCCTCTATGTGCGCGAGACGGAATGGGAGGCAGCCCAGAGCGTGTGGCTGTGGCGCGACAGCTCCGCGTCAATGGACTACACCTCGGCGCCCACGCTGGCGACCAAGCGCCGGCGCGCCGACATCCTCGTGCTGGCGCTGGCGGCGCTCCTCGTCCGCGGCGGCGAGCGCGTGGCGCTCCTGGGCTCGGGCGTGCCGCCGGCGAGCGGCCGCGCCGTGCTCAACCGCTTGGCCCTCACCCTCGAGCGGCCCGCGCCCGGCGCCAACCTGCCGGACTTCGAGCCGCTGCCGCGCTACGGTCAGCTCGTCATGGCCGGCGACCTGCTGGCGCCGCTCGAGGAGATCCACAAGGTGGTCGGCCGCTTCGCCGCCAACGGGCTGCGCGGCCATCTCCTCCAGGTGCTCGATCCGGCGGAGGAGACGCTCCCCTTCATGGGCCGCGTCCGCTTCGAGGGCTTCGAGCAGGAAGACCCGCTGCTCATCAGCCGGGTCGAGACGGTGCGCGAGGATTATCACCGGCGCCTGGCGCAGCAGCGCGAGGGACTTGCCGCCATCGCGCGCTCGACAGGCTGGAGCTTCGGCATGCACCGCACCGACCGGCCGCCGCACACGGCGCTGCTGGCGCTCTACGGCGCGCTGGCGGAGCCCCGGCGGAGGTAGGTTTTTGTAATGCTCGCCCTCGGTCCCCTCGCCTTCGCTGCGCCTTGGCTCCTGCTGGGGCTCGCCGTGCTGCCGGTGCTGTGGTGGCTGCTGCGGGTGACGCCGCCCGCGCCGCGGCGGATCCGCTTCCCGGCGCTGCGTCTGCTGCTCGGCCTGACGCCGCGCGAGGAGACGCCGGCCAAGACGCCGCTCTGGCTCATCCTCATGCGCATGGCGCTGATCGCCCTCGTCATCCTCGCGCTGGCGCATCCGCTGCTCAACCCCAGCGCGACGCTCGGCGGCAACGGCCCCCTGGTCCTGGCGGTCGATGACGGCTGGACGGCGGCGCGCCATTGGGACGAGCGCCGCGCCGCGCTCGACCGGCTCATCGATCAGGCCGAGCGCGAAGGACGGCGCGTCGTGCTGTTCGGCACCGCGGCGCCGCCGGGCGACGTTGCGCCGCCGCCGCTCTCGGTATTGCGGCCCACCGATGCGCGCGCCGAGGCGGACAAGCTCGGCCCGCGGTCCTGGCCGGAGAACCGCCCGGCCGCGCTCGAACGCCTGACGAAGCTCGGCATCGCCGGTGCGGCCGACGTGGTGTGGCTCAGCGACGGCGTCGAGGACGGCGACGCCACGGCTTTCGCCCAGGGATTGCTGCGCCTCGGCAGCCTGCGCGTGCTGGCCGATGCGCCGACCGACCTGCCGCGCCTGCTGGCGCCGGCCGATACCGACGACAAGGACCTCACCGCGACGGTGCGGCGCGCCGATGCCTCGGGGCCGGAGCGGCTCGTGGTGCGCGCGGTCGGCGACGACGCGCGCCTCCTCGCCCGGCAGGAGGTGAGCCTGGCGCCCGGCGTCGACCGCACCGTGGCGCATCTCGCCATGCCGAGCGAGCTCCGGAACCGCGCCGCGGCCATCCA
>DASVOY010000547.1:0-1597 GCA_036383115.1 Allostellaceae bacterium | reverse complement strand
GCGAGCGCCTCGGTGCGGTTACCCGCCGCGGCGAGCACGGCACCATCGGCGGCATCGACCAGCACCGCGCCCACCGGTACCTCGCCGCGCTCGCCGGCGCGCTCGGCCTCGACGAGCGCCAGCGCCATCGGGCTCGGCCGGGACGCGCTCATCGCGGCCGCGGCGCGAAGCGCTCGCGCAAGGGCTGAGGCGGCGCGATCGGCCGGCGCGTCGACAGGCGGATGAAGAGTCCGACCTGCTCAGCCCTGGCATGCACGGCGTCGCCGACGACGAACTCGGCGGCGAGATGCCATTTGACGCGACCCATCGCCGTCGCCCACATGCGGCCCTTGAGCGCGTCATGGATCGTCACCGGGCGTTCATAGGCGATGCGCGTCTCGAGCAGGATCGGCGCCACGTCCTCGGCGAGCGCGCGGGCGATGGGATAGGCCTCGTCCATCATCGCCAGCCGCAAATCCTCGAGCCAGCGCACATAGACGATGTTGCTGACGATGCCGGCGAAATCGATGTCGTAGGTGCGGATGGGCAGATCGCGCTCGATGATGTGTGGCTTATTCATGGCGGCAAGCACCTTGTTCCCGCCGCGCGTCGTGGCGGCAATCTTTCCTTTACGGCCGCGGCTTAGCGTCGGAGCGAACCGCCGCCGTGTTGCGAGCCGGCCTGGCGCACCCTAGGATCGCCGCCGGCGTCGCGCCGCCCAAGGTTAGCATATGGCACAACCGATCATTGGCCTCACTCTCGATTCCGAGCCGCCCGGCGGCTACTCGAAAACCCATCCCTGGTACGCGCTGCGCGAGAACTACGCCAGCGCGGTCGTGGCCGCGGGCGGGCTGCCCATCCTGCTGCCGCACGAGCCCGAGCAGGCGGAGGCGTATCTCTTGCTCATCGATGGGCTCGTCATCACGGGCGGCGCCTTCGATGTCGATCCGGCGCTGTTCGGCGCGACGACGCGGCATTCCACGGTGACGACCAAGGACCGCCGCACCGCCTTCGAGCTCGCCATGACCCGCGGCGCGGTCGCCGCCGACAAGCCGGTGCTCGGCATCTGCGGCGGGCAGCAGCTGCTGAACGTGGCACTCGGCGGCACGCTCATCCAGCACATCCCCGACGAAGTGCCGAACGCGCTGGCGCATGAGCAGCCCAATCCGCGCACCGAGGCCGGGCATGTCGTCAAGGTCGCCGACGGCACGCTGCTGCGCCGCATCACCGGCGCGGCCGAGCTGCCGGTCAACAGCGCCCATCACCAGGCGGTGAAGACGCTGGCGCCCGGCATGATCGTCGATGCGACCGCGCCCGACGGCGTCGTCGAGGGCATCGAGGATCCGCGCCGGCGCTTTCTCATCGGCGTGCAGTGGCACCCGGAATACGCCATCAGCGAAGGCGACACGAGGCTCTTCGCGGCGTTCATTGCAGCTTCATCTCGAGCCTGAGCGGCGGATAGGATGGCGGAAGCGGCGGCGAAGGGAGAGCGGATCGCCAAGCGGCTGGCGCGTGCCGGCTTGTGCTCGCGCCGCGACGCCGAGCGCTGGATCGCCGAGGGCCGCGTCGTGGTCAACGGCAAGAAGCTCGGCAGCCCGGCCTGCAATGTCGGCGACGG
>DASVOY010000546.1:0-8509 GCA_036383115.1 Allostellaceae bacterium | reverse complement strand
TGCATCTCGCCGCGCGATGCCACCTGGCCCGATTGCCGCCTCGGCGCCGAGGCGACGCCGGCATGACCGGGAGCAGGCCGGCGGGCGCTGGAGCCGACTTCCCTTAAGATAGCGTTTAAGTCTGTCCGATAATGATAATCTTGTGGGCACGGTACGCGCAGGGGAGACGGGTCAGATGACGGCAACGAGCGGACGGCCGGGGCGGATTCACCCGGTGATCCTGTCGGGCGGCACCGGCACGCGGCTCTGGCCGATGTCGCGCGCCTATTATCCGAAGCAGCTGCTGCCGCTGACCTCCGCGCGCAGCCTGCTGCAGGAGGCAGCGCTGCGCGTCGCCGATGCCGCGCGCTTTGCGGCGCCGGTGGTGGTGTCCAATGACGAGCACCGCTTTATCGTCGCCGAGCATCTCCGCCTCGCCGGCGTGCGGCCGCAGGCGATTGTCCTCGAGCCGGTCGGCCGCAACACGGCGCCGGCGGTCTGCGTCGCCGCCCTGACGCTGATCGCCGCCGAGCGCGACGCGCTCATGCTGGTGCTGCCCTCCGATCACGCGATCTCCGACGTGCCTGCCTTCCTCGCTGCGGTCGACCGCGCGGCGGCGGCGGCGCGCGGGGGCCGGCTCGTGACCTTCGGCATCACTGCCGACCGGCCCGAGACCGGCTACGGCTACATCAAGCGGGGCGCCCCGATCGCCACCTTGGACGGCGCGTACGAGCTCGCCGCCTTCGTCGAGAAGCCCGACCGCGCCTGTGCCGACGCCTATCTCGCTGCGGGCGACTATTGCTGGAACAGCGGCATCTTCCTCTTCCCCGCCGCGCTTTTCCTGAGTGAGCTCGAGCAGCGCCACCCGGCGATGGTGGCGGCGTGCCGTCTCGCGTGCGAGAAGGCAAAGCGCGACCTCGACTTCCTCCGCCTCGACAAAGCCGCCTTCGCCGACGCGGAGAGCAACTCCGTCGACTACGCGGTGATGGAGCACACGAAGCACGCCGCCGTCGTCCCCGTCCATATGGGTTGGAGCGATGTCGGCACCTGGGACGCGCTGTGGCAGATCGGCGCCAAGGACGCGGCCGGCAACGTCACCCATGGCGACGTCATCGCCGAGGATGCCCGGAACTCCTATCTGCGCGCCGAGCACGGCCTGGTCACGGCGTTGGGCGTCGAGGATCTGGTGGTCGTCGCCACCGCGGACGCGGTGCTGGTGGCGCGGCGCGACCGCGCGCAGGACATCAAGCGCATCGTTGCCCGGCTCGAGCGCGACGGCCGCAGCGAGCTCTTGACCCACCCGCTGGTGCATCGCCCCTGGGGCTCGTTCCGCTCGATCCACAGCGGCGACCGCGTCCAGGTCAAGCACATCATGGTCAAGCCCGGCGCCAAGCTGTCGCTGCAGATGCACCATCACCGTGCCGAGCACTGGGTGGTGGTGACCGGCACCGCCAAGGTGGTGCGCGGCAACGAGGAGATCGTGCTCTACGAGGACCAGTCGACCTACATCCCGCTCGGCACGCCGCACCGGCTGGAGAACCCGGGCAAGATCCCGCTGCATGTCATCGAGGTGCAGTCCGGCAGCTACCTCGGCGAGGACGACATCGTCCGCTTCGACGACACCTACGGGCGGAATTAGTACCGACCGTCCGTAGCCCTCACCCTCCGCTCCGCGGCTCCCTCGGCCGCTTGCAGGGCGGTGTCGGTTGCAGGGCGCTCCAGCCGGACGCTCAGAGCTGAGTGCTGACCCGCACCATGAAGATGTTGCGCGAGAAGGCGTTGATAGCGTTTGCGCCGGTCGAGTAGCGCCGCTCGTAGACGTAGGTCCCACCGAGATAGAGGTGGCGGTTGAGCAGATATTTCACACCCGTGCCGACCAGATAATCATTGTCGGTGCGCGCG
Organism: Allostellaceae bacterium; assembly: GCA_036383115.1. Classification (GTDB taxonomy): domain Bacteria; phylum Pseudomonadota; class Alphaproteobacteria; order ATCC43930; family CGMCC-115725; genus DAHUYF01. The sequence continues at coordinate 6,628 of DASVOY010000546.1, read as the reverse complement.
ACGCCCTTGAAGTCGTCATTGGCATAAGCGGCGTTGGCGTTGATCAGCACGTTGCGGAAGAGCTCATGGTCCACGCTCGCGCCGACGACCGAATGCACATAGGCGGGCGACGTCGTGGCACCGATCGCGGATGGGTTGGCGTCTAGGACGGTACGCAGGCCCTTGAGCGTCACCGAGGTGAGCTGCGTGGCGTTCCAGACGAGATTGGCACCGACATCGATCCCGCCCGCGCTGCCGAAGGTGGATGCGCTATAGAGCCGCCGCAGGTACCCGACATAGACCTCGGTGTAGGTGATGCCGGTTAGATCGATCCGAGCGCCGACATCCGCGCGGTAGCCCTGTGAGTCGCGGGTCGGAGCGCCGAGGGGCGGATGGTCGTAGTCGCGCTTGTCGTACGATCCGCGCACGAAAGCCTGATAATTGGGCACGAACTCGTAATAGGCGCGCAGCGCGCCCTGGTAGTCGTTGCTGTTGTTGTCGCTCTCCGGCAGAAGTCCGCCGCCGGTGGCCCGCACCGCCTGGAATTCGTCGCGTTCTGCCGTGAAATCGGCGGAGTAGCCGACGCGCAGCCGCGTCTGCGCGAAACCGGCATTGCCGGTATAGGTGTTGTAGATCAGCGGGCCGGCAGCGGCGCCCGGAAAGTTGGGATTGCCGGGGTCAATATGCGACCGCGCGGCGCGAAGCCCGCCGTGGATGTCGTGGGCGGCGTCGACGTCGATGCGCCCGTCGGCGGCGCCGAAGGCATCCTGCGTATTGAAGGCCGAGGTCCTGTCGTACCACGAGATAATGGCGCCGCCGCTCAGGTTGAGGGCATTCTGCGGAAAATTCGAACGCAGGTCGAAGCTCGGCGCGAGCGCCGTGATAAAGTCATGCCTCTTGCTGGTGGTAGTGGCGAAGATGTTGTCGTTGTAGAGTTCGGCCACCTCGGCGCGGGGAAAGAAGAACCAGCTGCCCAGCCGCATCCCCAAGGGCGCCACTTCCGGGCGGGCGCGGTCGACCACCGTCAGCCCGCGCTCGAGCGGTACGCCGGGCGCGATCGGAACATTGGGCGCCACCGGCAGGGTCGGCACCGGCAGCATTGGCTCGCCAAGCTGCGCCAACGCCGCCGCCGGCGCCAAGCCCAGCGCAACCCCGCACGCGATCATTCTTGCGCGAATTTTCCGTCCCATGGCTCTTCCCGATCTGCAGTCAGCGACAAGCGCCTTGCTACCGAACCCCGACGGTTCGTGCAAACAGGCCGTCAGCGAACGGCGCTTGTCGAGTAATTACAGCGGATTTTCCATATCTCTTTCGGGCTATCACCCGAAAGAGGGATCGCTCGAACTCATTGATTGGCGGCTCGGCGCGGCCGCTTGCGCGCGCCAATCCCAGGGGTGAGCAACGCTCAGGAGGCGAGCACGTAGGCGAGGAGGAGCGGCACGGCCCAACAGGCGACAGCGGCGGCGAGGACGAAGGCGACCCGCGAGCTGCGTGGCCAGCGCGGCTCGTCGGTCCAGACCTGCGTGTAGGAAGTCGTCATCTCCCTGCCGAGCCGTGTCTCCAGCTTCTGCGCCTGCACGACCGTCTCCGTTTTTTGGAACTAGCCGAGCGTACCGCCGCAATGGTTAACGGGACGTTAACCTGCGCTCCCCAGCGACGGGACCCCCGAGAGGGCCACCCCTAACAGCTTACGAAACCCAGCGCAGCGGCGGTATGACCCTTTCTGGCTAGGCGCCGGCTCAACCCGCGAGCTTCTTGCGCAGGAGCTCGTTGAGCAGCGCCGGGTTGGCCTTGCCCTGCGTCGCCTTCATGACCTGGCCGACAAAGAAGCCGAAAAGCTTCTCCTTGCCCGAGCGGTATTCGGCGACCTTCTCGGCCTGCGCCGCCAGCACCGTGTCGATGGCACGCTCGATGGCGCCGGTGTCGGTGACCTGCCGCAAGCCGCGCTCCTCGACGATAGCGGCGGCGCCCTTGCCGGTCTCGACCATGGCGGCGAACACGTCCTTGGCCAGCCGCCCGGAGATCGTGCCGTCGACAATGAGGTCGATGAGTTCGCCCAGCGCCTTGGCCGAGACCGGCGAGTGCTCGATCCCGGCATTGAGCCGGTTGAGCGCGCCGAACAGCTCGACCATGACCCAGTTGGCGGCGAGCTTGGGATCGCGCCCCTTCGCCACCGTCTCGAAATAATCGGCGCTCGCCTGCTCCGCCACCAGCACGCCCGCATCATACGGCGAGAGCTTGTAGTCCGCGATGAAGCGGGCCTTCTTGGCGTCCGGCAGCTCCGGCAGGCCGCGCTTCAGCGCCGCCACCCACCCCTCCTCCAGCGTCAGCGGCAGCAGGTCCGGGTCGGGAAAGTAGCGGTAGTCATGCGCATGCTCCTTGGAGCGCATCGGCCGCGTCTCGCCGCGCCCGGCATCGAAGAGCCGCGTCTCCTGCCGGATCGTGCCGCCATCCTCGAGAATCTCGACCTGCCGGCGCGCCTCATGCTCGATCGCCTGCATGACATAGCGGATCGAGTTGACGTTCTTGATCTCGGCGCGCGTCCCCAGCGGCGCGCCCGGCTTGCGCACCGACACGTTGCAGTCGCAGCGCAGGCTGCCCTCCTCCATGTTGCCGTCGCAGGTGCCGAGATAGCGCAGGATCGAGCGCAGCTTCTTGAGATAGGCGCCCGCCTCCTCGGCGCTGCGCATGTCGGGTTCCGACACGATCTCCATGAGCGCGACGCCAGCGCGGTTCAGGTCCACATAGGTCAGGCTCGGATGCTGGTCGTGCAGGCTCTTGCCGGCATCCTGCTCGAGATGGAGCCGGGTGATGCCGACCTCGCGCGTCGAGCCGTCGGGCAGGTCGAGGATGATCTTGCCCTTGCCCACGACCGGCCGGCTGTACTGCGAGATCTGATAGCCCGCCGGCAGATCCGCGTAGAAGTAGTTCTTGCGGTCGAAGACCGAGACGAGGTTGATCTCCGCGTCGAGGCCGAGCCCGGTCTTCACCGCCTGCTCGACGCAGAAGCGGTTGATCACCGGCAGCATGCCCGGGAACGCCGCATCCACCGGTGAAACCTGCGTGTTCGGCTCGGCGCCGAATTCGGTGGCGGCGCCGGAGAAGAGCTTCGCCTTGGAGATGATCTGCGCGTGGACCTCGAGGCCGATGATGATTTCCCAGGGGCCGGTCCGGCTCTCGATGAGCTGCGCCATCAGCGGCCTCCCGCGATGAATTGCGGCTTCGCGGTGAACTTGGCCGCGTCCTCGATCACGCCGCCGACGCGCAGCACGGTCTCCTCGTCGAAGGCACGGCCGATCACCTGCAGCCCGAGCGGCAACCCGTCGCTGGAGAGCCCCGCCGGCACGGAGAGGCCCGGCAAGCCCGCGAGATTCACCGGCACGGTGAAGACGTCGTTCAGATACATGGCGATGGGATCGTCCATCTTCTCGCCGATGGCGAAGGCCGCGGACGGCGCCGTCGGCGTCAGGATCACGTCGCAGCGCTTGAATGCCTCGCTGAAGTCGCGCGCGATCAGCGTGCGTACCTGCTGCGCCTTCAGGTAATAGGCGTCGTAATATCCGGCCGAGAGCACATAGGTGCCGATGAGGATGCGGCGCTTCACCTCGGCGCCGAAGCCTTCGGCCCGGGTGTTTTCGTACATCTCGTCGAGCGTCTGCCCCGGCACACGCAGGCCGAAGCGCACGCCGTCATAGCGCGCGAGGTTCGACGACGCCTCGGCCGGCGCGATGATGTAATAGGTGGCGAGCGCGTATTTGGTGAGCTTGAGGCTGACCTCCACCGGCTCGGCGCCGGCGGCCGTCAGCCAATCGATGCCGCGCTGCCACAGCTTCTCGATCTCCGCCGGCATGCCATCGACGCGATATTCGCGGGGGATACCCACTTTCAGGCCGCGGATGTCGCCGGTGAGCGCCGCCTCGAAATCCGGCACCGGCAGCGGCGCCGAGGTGGAGTCACGGGGATCGTGGCCCGACATCGCCTTCAGCATGATCGCCGCGTCGCGCACGCTGCGCGTCATCGGCCCGGCCTGGTCGAGCGAGGAGGCGAAGGCGACGATGCCCCAGCGCGAGCAGCGGCCATAGGTCGGCTTGATGCCGACGATGCCGCAGAAGCTCGCGGGTTGGCGGATCGACCCGCCGGTGTCGGTGCCGGTCGCGGCGATCGCCGCCCTCGCTGCCACCGCGGCGGCCGAGCCGCCCGACGAGCCGCCCGGCACCAGCGGCCGGTTGTCGCCGCGCCGCCGCCACGGGTTCTCGACATTGCCGTGCGCGCTGGTGACGTTGGCCGAGCCCATGGCGAACTCGTCCATGTTGACCTTGCCCAACATCACCGCGCCCGCCTGCCAGAGCTTGGTGGTGACGGTCGATTCATAAGGCGGCTTGAAGCCGTCGAGGATGTGCGAGCCGGCGGTGGTAAGCACGCCCTCGGTGCAGAAGAGATCCTTGATCGCCAGCGGCATGCCGTCCAAAGGCAAGGCCGCGCCGCGCGCCAAGCGTTCGTCCGATTCCGCTGCCATCGCGAGCGCGCGCTCCGGCGTCTCCGTGATGAAGGCGTTCAACGGCCGCGTCGCCTCCATCGCCGCGACATAGGCGGTCGCCATCTCGCGCGCGGAGAATTTCCTGGCGATCAGCCCTTCGCGCGCCTCGGCCAGCGTAAGATCGGTGAGTGCGGTCACTCCACCACCTTGGGCACGACGAAGAAGCCATGCGCCGCCGCCGGCGCGTTCGCCAGGATCTTGTCGCGGCAATTGCCGTCGGTGACGACGTCTTCGCGCATCGGCAGCTTCATGGCGGCGACGCTCGACATCGGCTCGACGCCCTTGGTGTCGATCTCGTTGAGCTGCTCGATCCAGTTCAGGATCTGCGACAGCTCGCGCGCCAGATGGTCCTGCTCGGCCTCGGGCACCTTGATGCGCGCGAGCGTCGCGATGCGCGCCACGGTGGCCTTGTCCAATGCCATGATGTAGATGTCTCCCGCCGCGGAATTCCGCGGGTTACGTAGCATCCACCATGCCGATCTGCAACCCCAGCGACCTCAAGAGTCTGATCCGGAAGGGCCAGCGTCTGCTCGGCCTCGACGTCGGCACGAAGACCATCGGCATGGCGCTCTCCGACACGACGCTGATGCTGGCGACGCCCCTCGACACCATCCGCCGCACCCGCTTTCGCGACGACGTGAAGCGCCTCCTGGCAGAGATCGAGCGGCATCAGGTGGGCGGCATCGTCGTGGGATTGCCGGTGAGCCTCGACGGCAGCGAAGGCCCGCGGGCCCAGGGTGTCCGTCAGGTTGCCAAGAACCTGCTGGAGCAGATCGACCTGCCGCTCGCCTTCTGGGACGAGCGGCTCTCCACCGCTGCGGTCGAGCGCCAGATGATCGCTGCCGACCTCTCGCGCAAGCGCCGCGCGGAGATCATCGACAAGGTCGCCGCCGCCTACATCCTGCAGGGGCTGCTCGACCGGCTGCGCAGCGGCGGATAGCGAGCGCTCCCTCACCCCAACCCACCAGGGGAGAGGAGGCCCGTCATTGCGAGCGCAGCGAAGCAATCTCCCTCCGATATGTGCTCGGAGGGAGATTGCCACGGCGGCCCCACGGCCGCCTCGCAATGACCTCGCGGTCAGACTACCGCGTCACCCGCGCCGCGCCACGTAGCCGTAGGCGGCGTTGCTGCGCGTCGGCATGTCGAGCTGGGCGTAGCGGATGGTGGAGAACTTGTCCTGCTCGATCGCCGGCAGCTCGGCCCTCAGATCGATCTTGTAGAGCCGGGCGGCGTTGTAGCCGAAGATCGCGCTCTTAGTGGCGCTGTCCTCGCCGCCCAGCGCCGCGAAGCCGTGCTTCTTCTGCATGTCCGCGGGGATTTCGAGGCGGCGGAACGCCTCGATCTGCCATTGCGGCGAGCCGTACCACACGGAATCGGTGCCCCAGAACACGTGATCGGCGCCGAGACCCTTGACCAAGGTGCCCATGAAGGCGGCGCAGAAGCGCGGGTTGCTCACCGCCGAGTTGGCAAACGACGTGCCGATATCCGCATAGACGTTGCTGACGCCGTATTTCTGCGGAATGGCCGCAAGGTCCGACACCCAGGGTATGTTTCCGGTCTTCTCGAACTCGGCGAGGTTGGCATCGGGCGATTCGAGGAAGGCACGAAGCGCCGAGTGGTACATGACGAAGGTGATCTGCGGCCAGTCCTTCGCCGCCTTCGGCAGATCATCGACGGTCGCGTACTTCCACGCGTCGGGAATGGACTTCTCGTAGTCCGCCGGCAGCAATCCCTTGTGGATGCAGACGATCGGGCTGCCTGCCTTCACGATCTTCTCATAGAAGGGATACATCAGCGTCTCGTCGTCGAGCCGCCACGGGTACGTGGTCGTGGCCGGCTTCAGCGGGTCGCCGATGGTGTAGCCCTTCCAGCTGTTCGGCCGGATCGCCTCGATGCAGTGGTCGACCTCTTCCATCCAGCCCGGCTGCTTCGGCGTGAAGATGGCATGCGACAGCATGCGCTTGGTGCCGGCTATGCCGTTGACCGTGCGGCGTGCATTCTCGATCTGGTCGTTGGTGATCAGCCACCACTCCTTGTCGTCGAAGGGCGCGCCGCTCAGCAGCGCGATCTTGGTGTCGCTGTCGAGATAGACCTCCTTGACGAAATTGTTGA
>DASVOY010000545.1:0-5395 GCA_036383115.1 Allostellaceae bacterium | reverse complement strand
CAGCTCCGGCACGGCGCCGATATTGCGCTCGGCCGTCCAATGTGGGAAGAGCCCGATCGACTGGATGACATAGCCCATGCGGCGCCGCAGCTCTTCGGGCCTTGCGCGCATCGCATCCCTGCCGTCGATGCGGATCGATCCCGATGACGGCAGGATCAGCCGGTTGATCATCTTCAGCGTCGTCGACTTGCCCGCGCCCGACGAACCGATGAGCACGCAGAATTCGCCGGCGGGAATGGTAAGCGAGACGCCGTCGACGATGACCGCGCTGCCGAGGCGCTTGCTGACATGATCGAGCTCGATCATGGCCGCTGCCTTGCGGCCCGCGCGGTCGCAAGTCTCAGCAGCGCGTCGGCGGCGAGGGCGAGCAGGATCACCGGGATCGCGCCGAGCAGCACCAGGTCGAGCGCGTCGGCGAAGAGTCCCTGGAACATGATGGCGCCGAGCCCGCCCGCGCCGATCAGCGCCGCCACCACCGCGAGGCCCACCGCCTGCACCGTGGCGATGCGCAGCCCCGAGAGGAATACCGGCAGGGCCAGCGGCATTTCCACGCGCCAGAACACCTGGCGCGGCGTCATGCCGATGCCCTGTGCCGCCTCGATCGCCGCGGGCGAGACGGTATCGAGGCCCTCGGCCGTGTTGCGCGCGATTGGCAGCAGGGAATAGAGGATCAGCGCGATGACCGCGGGCGCCACGCCGACGCCGCCGATGCCGAGTTCGCCGAGGCGCGGAAAGAGTCCGGCGAGCGCCGAGAGCGGCGCGATCAGCAAGCCGAAGAGCGCGATGGACGGAATCGTCTGCACGAGGTTGAGCGCCGGGAACAGCGCGGCGCGCAGTGCCCGGTCGCGTTGCGCCAGCGCACCGAGCGGCGCGCCGAGCATCACTGTCGGCACCAGCGCGGCCAGCACGATCGTGACGTGGCGCAGCAGGGCATCGGCAACGAGGGCGCGCCGCTCGGCGTACTCTCTGATGATGGCGAGGTGATCAAGCGCACCCGAGGCGGCGAGGAGCGCGATCGCCGCCAACACTGCGGCGCCGGCGAGAAGCCTGGCGGCGGGATTGAGGCCGAGGCGATGCTCGGCATCGATCAGCGTCAGCGCCGCGCAGACCACGAGCACCCAGAAGCCGCCGCCCAGCGACGTCCGCGCGGCGCGCGGCGCGGTCGCCGCGACCGCCGCCGCCTGCGCGCCGGCAAGCCAGAGTAGCGTCAGGAGAAAGCCCGCCGCCGCCATCGCGACAAGGGCGTGGACGATGCGGCGCTGCGGCAGAAACGGCGCGGCCAGCAGGACGAGGCTGGGCGGCAGCGCCATAAGGCTCATCCCGCCATCTAGCGACGTCAGCGGAATGGGACGGCCGGACACGAGGCGGTTGGGCGCCTGCGTCAGGAAGGCGAGGCCGAGGCCGCCGACGAGCCCGGCCAACACCAGGACGAAGAGTACCCGGTTCCGCAGCATGTCGAGGCCCGCGCCGCTCCCCTCGCTATTTCAGAAAGCCGTTGGACGTCAGATAATCCAGCGCGACTTCATGGGCGTTCTCGCCCTCGACCGCGATCCTCGCATTGAGGCGCCGCAGCGTCGCCTCGTCGAGCGAGCGGAACAGGGGATCGAGACCTTCCTTGATCGCGGGATGTTTGTCGAGCACGGCCGCGCGCACCACCGGTGCCGGAGCATATACCACCTGCGCCTTCTTGGGGTCGGTCATGACCGCGAGGTCGAGCAAGGCGAGCGCACCGTCCGTGCCATAGGCCATCGCGGCATCGACGCCGGAGATGCCCTCGGCCGCCGCGCGGATCGTAACGGCGGTATTGCCGCCGGCCAGGGTCAATATCTGCGCGTGGCTCAGCGTGAAGTCATAGGCTCGCTGGAACGCCGGCAGCGCCGCCGGGCTTTCCACGAACTCGGCCGAGGCCGCGAGCCTGACTTGGCCGCCGGTTCGCGCCCATCGGGCGAAATCCTCCATGCTCGCCAAGCCGTTTGCCGCCGCCACGTCCTTACGCACAGCAATAACCCAGGTGTTGTCGGCCGGCGCCGGCTGCAGCCAGATGAGTTTTTGCTTTGCCGCATCGAGTGCCTTGATCTTGGCATAGCCGCTCTCGGCGCCGCGCCACGCGGGGTCGCCGGTGAGCGCGTAGAAAATAGCGCCGTTGCCGGTGTATTCCGGATAGATGTCGATCTCGCCGGCGACGATGGCGCTGCGCAGGATGTTGGTGGGCCCGAGTTGGAGCCGGTTCACGGTCCGGATCCCCTCGGCCTGCAGCACCTCCAGGATCATATTGCCGAGCAACGCGCCCTCGGTGTCGATCTTCGAGGCGACGCGCACGACGCTCTGGGCAAAGGCGGCGGGGGCCGCGAGACTAAACGCGAGCGCGATCCCGACGACGGCGCGAGCGAGGCGGGCGACGGCCCCCATCCGCTTCAGCGCGGGACCCAGGCGCGCACGGTGATGTCCGCGCGCACCTCGACGACGCCGTAGCCGGCGGCGAGCGGAATGCGCAGCACCGTCCCCGCCGGCGACTGCGCCACCTCCGGGCAGACCGTCACGATGGCGTCGGCGCAGGCCGCGGCGAGTGCCGCCGCGACGCTGCCGCTGCGGCCGAGCTTCACCAGGTTCATGCGGGTGGCGAAGACAAGCGTCACGCGCTTGGCGTCAGCCTCGGTGATCGCGGTCTCCGGCGCGATCCAGATAGTGTCGACCGCCTCGCGCCCGTCATGGGCGGCGACCTGGTCGGTGGGCGCAGGGGCGAGGAAGAAATGCGTGTCGAAGCGCTTGGGTGGCCCGACCGGCGTGATCCAATGCGCATAAGGGACCAGGAGATCGGTGGCGAGCTCGATCTCGCCGCCGGCGACGAGATCGCCGAAATGCGGCTCGCGGCCGAGCATCGCGCGCAGGCTCGTCTCGAGCGCGTCGAGCTCCTGCGCGGAGAGGAGCCGGTCGCTGCCACGCGGCCGGGCGAGCAGGACATGCGCCTCCTCGAAGGTCTCGCGGATGCCGGCGACGCGGAAAGCCATCGCCGCGGCGTCGATGCCGGAAATGGCGCGGCAGCGATCGAGCACCCCGGCCGCGCCGTCGGCCGTATCGACCCGCCCGCCCGGGAACACCAGCGCGCCCGAGGCGAAATCCGAGGCGACGTTGCGCGTCACCATCAGCACCTCGAGCCCCGCCGCGCCGTCGCGCAGCAGCAGCACCGTCGAAGCCGGCCGCGGTATGATCTCGGCTGCAGCACTCATTCAAGCTTCCTCCCTTTCCGGCGACAATAGTTCGCGCTGGCGGGCGAAGCCAGCCTCGGCAATCAGCGGGCGCCCGCATAGGAAATGCGCCAGACCGTGCCGCCGGCGTCCTCGCTGACCAGCAGCGAGCCATCCGACGCCACGCCGACCCCCACCGGCCGCGCCCACACATCGCCCTCGGGCGTCACGAAGCCGGTGAGAAAATCCTCGTACTCGCCGGTGGGTTTGCCGTTGCGCAGTGGCACCCGGACCACCTTGTAGCCGGTGCGCCGCGAGCGGTTCCACGAACCGTGCAGGGCGACGAAGAGGTCGTTGCGGTAGGCGGCCGGGAACTGTTTGCCGGTATAGATGGCGAGGCCGAGCGGCGCCGAATGCGGCTGGATCAACACGTCCGGCACAGCGACTTTGTCACGCAGCTCGGGGTATGCGCCCTTGTAGCGCGGATCCTGATTGGGACCGATATAGTACCAGGGCCAGCCATAGAAGGCGCCGTCGCGCACGCGGGTGGCATAATCGGGCGGCAGGTTGTCGCCGAGCCCGTCGCGCTCGTTGACCACCGTCCAGAGCTCGCCGCTGAGCGGATGGAGCGCCATCTGCACGGGGTTGCGCAGCCCCGTGGCGAAGCGGCGCTCGCCGCTGCCATCGGGGTTGAATTCGAGAATGTTCGCGCGCCGCGCCTCGGCCTCCGGCCCGCTTTCCTCGTCGTTGCTGAGGGAACCGACCGAGACGTACATCTTGCGCCCGTCCGGCGAGAAGATGACGTCGCGCGTCGCATGGCCGCCATCGGGGATATGCGGCACGATGGTCTCCGCCTTGCCGCGCGCCGCGGCATCGCCGTTGCGGTAGGCGAAGCGCACCACCTTGTCGACGGTGCCGACATAGAGATACTGCGGATCGCTTCCGGGCGGATAGAAAGCGAGGCCGAAAGGCTCATTAAGTCCCTTGGCATAGGACGAAACGGTGGCGCGCTGGCCACTACCGCCCGTGCGCAGCACCCAGATGTTCCCGCCACCGATGTCGGCGATGAAGATGTCGCCATTGGGCGCGGTGCGCAGCAGGCGTGCCTCGCCGAGCCCGGTCGCGAACTCCTCGACCTTGAAGCCCGGCGGGACCTGGGGCGAGGCGCCGGCCGGCCGGCGCACGATGCGCCCGCCGTTGGAGGCACTGTTCGTTGCGTAAGGCGGCGGCAAGTCGGCAGGGGTGATCCGGCGACGCACGCCCGGCGCGTCGGTCGTCCAGTCGCCATAGGCGGCCTCGCTGGTCAGCACGGGAAGCGTCGCCGCGCGGTCGGCCGCCTGCACCGGATGAGCCATCAGGGCGCAGCCGAGCGCTGCGCCGGCTGCTGCGAGTATCAGCGCCAGGTCCGGGAATTGCGCGTGGTGGGATGGATCGGGCACAAGCGCTTCCTTTCGCGGTTGCATCGCTGTCGAGACGACAACGGCCGCCACGCGTCGCGGTTCACACCGTGATGTCGAGCCCGTCGCGGGCGACCTCCCAGCCCGCCGCCTCGACCGCGGCGCGCTCGGGCGAGCCGGCACAGAGGATGGGGTTGGTGTTGTTGATGTGGATGAAGAGCTTGCGCTTGACGCCGAGATCGCGGAAGGCGGCGATCGAGCCCTCCGGCCCGGAGACGCTGAGATGCCCCATGCGCTGTCCGGTCTTGGCGCCGAGTCCCGCGCGGATCATCTCGTCGTCGCGCCACAGGGTGCCGTCGAAGAAGACGAGCGGCGAACCGCGCAAGCGCGCGCGCAAATCGTCGTCGAGCGCGGCGCAGCCGGGAACGTAGCAGAAGCGCTTGCCCGTCGCCGGCGCCGAGACCGCGAGGCCGATGGTGTCCTCGGAGCGCTGCGCCAGGCGCTGCTCGATGGCGGCGTCTTCGAGATAGAGCGCCACCTTCCCGGGCACGCTGAAGGCCTCGACGCGCAGGCCCGTCGGTCGGCCGTCGCTCGTCGCGAGATCGGTGGGCTGCCCGAGCGCGAGCGGCCGCCGCGCGACAAAGTCGGGGTTGAGCACGCTGAAGATGCTGTTGGCAGCGAGCACGTCGAGGACGCGCGGCGTCGCGTAGAGCGCTAGCTTCTGGCTCTCGCGCAACGTCAGGAGCCCAGCGATGGCATCGACGTCGCCATTGGTCAGCACCGCGCCGGCGATCGGGCTGTCGCGGCCTGGGC
>DASVOY010000544.1:0-4810 GCA_036383115.1 Allostellaceae bacterium | reverse complement strand
CGGGTGGCCTCGGCTTCTCCTTGGCGCTGCCGCCGGCGTTGCCGAGAGTTCGCGCCGACGAGCAGCGCCTGAAGCAGATCCTGCTCAACCTGCTCTCCAACGCGGTGAAGTTCACGCCTGCGGGCGGACGGGTCGCGCTTTTGGTCTCGCTCGCGCCCGACGGCAGTCTCGCCCTCGCCGTCTCCGATACCGGCATCGGCATGAAGCCGCATGAGATTCCCATCGCCATGGAGCCGTTCCGGCAGATCGACAGCACGCTCACCCGCCGATATGAAGGGACGGGGCTGGGACTGCCCCTGGCGCGGACTCTCACCGAGCTCCATGGCGGATCGCTGACGATCAAGAGTGCCCACGGCAAAGGCACGACGGTGACCGTGCTCCTGCCGGCGAGCCGCGTCGAGGCAGCGCATGACGGCATCGAGCCATCGGCAGTGCCGGCGGAATGACCTGCGCGCTCGGAGCGTGCGGGCGACCTACCTCACCCTCACATATCTCAGCGGGAAATAATTGTCGGCGGGCTGGACGAGGTCGACATTGTCGCGCGCCGCCCAGACCAGCACCTGCTGGTGCAGCGGGATGGTGGGAATGTCCTGCTTCGCGATCTCGAGCGCCTGGTGGAGCATCGCCAGGCGCTTCTGCCCGTCGGTCTCGATCTGGATCGCGTCGATCAGGCCGTCGAGCCGCGGGTTCGAGTAGCCGCCGGCATTGAAGTCGCCGCGCCCCTTGCGGTCGCGCGTCGCCAGCACATTGGCGTGCGTATCCTGCGCGTCGTAGGTCGAGGGTGCCCAGCCCAGCAGGAAGAAGCTCGTGCTGTAACTGCCGAGCACCTTGGCGAAATACTTGGCGCGGGTCTGGATGAGCGCGTTCACCTTGACGCCGACCTTCGCCAGCATCGCGGCCACCGCCTGGCAGATGCCCTCGTCGTTGATGTAGCGGTCGTTGGGGCAATCCATGCCGACGGCGAACCCGCGCGGATATCCCGCTTGCGCCAGGAGCTGCCGCGCTGCCTCGGGATCATAGGGCAAGAGGCGCTCGTTGAGCGCGGAGTCGAAGCCGTTGACGCCGGATCCCACCATCAGCGCCGTGGGCACGGCGAAGCCGCGCATCACCCGCGACGTGATCGCATCCTCGTCGATTGCCTGGTAGAAGGCCTGGCGCACCCGGATGTCGCGGAACGGGTTGCTGCCCTTGACGTCACTGTCGAGAAGCTCGGCACGCGCGACGTCGAATCCCAGGTAGATGGTGCGGAGATCCGGGTTGCGGACGATGCGCAGATGCGGCGCCTTGGCGATGCGGTCGATATCCTGCGGCGGCACGGCATAGATCATGTCGAGCTCCCCGGCGAGCAGCGCCGCGACACGCGCGCGCGGATCGGCGATGCTGCGGAACACGATCTCGTCAAGATTATGCTCGGGCTTGTCCCACCAGCGGGGGTTCCGCGCCAGCACGGTCTGCGCCTCCGGCTGGCGGTCCTTCAGCAGGAAGGGCCCGGTGCCGTTGGCATGGTTGGTGGCATAGTTCTCCTCGCCCTTGGCGAGGTCCGCGGCTTGCGCGGCGTTGTTCCTCTCGCTCCACGCCTTGCTCATGATGTCCCAGACGGCGATCTCCTCCGGCAGGACGGGATCGGGGCCGTTGGTGACGAGGTCGACGGTATGATCGTCGACCTTCCGCACGTCCGTGACCGCGGCGAGCGCGCCCGAGAGGCGCGAGCCCGGTCCGGTCGCGCGCTCGAAGGAGAACACCACGTCATCGGCGGTGAAGGGCGTGCCGTCATGGAACATGACGTCCCGGCGCAGCTTGAAGCGCCACACCTCGGGCGCGATCTCCGACCACTCGGTGGCGAGCGCCGGCTCGAGCCGCAAATTCCGGTCGCGACGGATGAGCGGCTCGTAGATGTTGCTGTCGAAGGACAGCAGGAAGACCTCCTGTCGTGCATAGGGGTCGAGCGAGGCGACATCGGCGTCATTCGCCCAGCGCAATGTGGCGCCGGCGGCCGGCGCCGGCAGCCCCGCCACCACCGCGGCGAGCACCGCCACGCAGAACATCTCGCGCATCACCCTTCCTCCCTCGGCCGTTCTTCCGCGGCCTGGGCAGCGGCGAAGCAGCATTTTTCCGTCCCGAGGGTTCTTCGAGTGGCGGCGCGAGTCAATCGCCGTCACGCCGCAGCATGACCGACCGGCGGTACCGGGAGCGGTGGCTGCGCGGCGTCGTCATCGAGGCGGTGATAGGGCCTGAAAGGCTCGGCCGGCCCGCGGAAGAACACGGTGGCGACGTCCTCGAGCAAGCGCGCCGCCTCCGCCCGCCCCAGCGCCTCGAGCTCGGGCATGCGCCGCACGCCATCGAGGGTGAAGTTCTGGGCCGTGGTGCCCGGGCTGATGCGGAAGACGTTCTCGGAGCCGATGAGCGTATGCGCCGTGGCAATGGCCGAGGAGGACTGCGCCTTCATGAAGACGTCGGCGATGCGCGCGCTCCAATAGGAGGTGCCGAAGGAGACGCGCCGCTTCCAGGCGACGTCGAGATGCTGCGAGGTGCAGCCGAGACTCAGCACACGCACCTCCTCGCGCGGCCAGTCGAGCACGCCGATCGCCTCGACGACGGCGAGCCCCAGCGGGTTACGCGCCCATAGGCTGCCATCGACATAGGCGCCGTCCTCGGAAAGGTGAATCGGGAAATAGGTGGGCGCCGCGACCGTGGCGAGCGCAACTTCGATGGCCGGCATCTTGTAGTCATGCGCAAGGCGAGGGTGATGCGCGGTCTTGTAGATGTAGACGCGCTCGGCGGCGAGATCCAGCGCTGGCACGAGAAGGCGCTTCCGGCTGTGGCCGAGGCGGCGGTCGCCATAGGCCCTGCCGACCGTCTCGCGCAACGGCTCGAGGCTGTATTTGGCGCGCAGCAGCCGCCGCAGATTGCTGGTGAGGAGGCGGGCCTGAAAGATGCGCGCGCCGAATTCCTTGTACAGCTGCAACAGCTCGCCAGCGGTGAGCCCCAGCCCCAGCCCGATGGCAAGGATGCCGCCGGTCGAGGTGCCGGCGATGAGGTCGAAGTAGTCATAGACCGGCTCGCCGAGCCGATCCTCGATCTCGGCCAGGAAGGCGGCCGGGAACACGCCCTTGATGCCGCCGCCATCGATGGTCAGGATGCGCCGCAAGTCGCCTCCGGTCGCGCTCGTCTGCGCGCCCTACCTTAAGGCAAGAAACTTAACAGGAGCTATCAACTTGCGGATGAGCAGGGCGATGTCCGGCCCCTCGACAAGGCGGCTCAGGCGACGCGTGCCGCCGGCTGTGCCTCGAAGGGCCGGTCGGGACGCAGCCGGAGCGCCATCGCCGCACCCAGGAGCAAGAGCGCGATCGAGCCGAGGAAAGGATAGGTCCAGCTCCCGGTGAGGTCGATCATCTTGCCGAAAAACCACGGCGAGATCATGCCGGCGAGGCCGAAGCCGAAATTCATCATGCCGCTCGCGGTGCCGGCATGGTCGGGCGCGATGTCCATCGGGACCGACCAGATCGGCGCCACCACCAACTCGACGAAGAAGAAGGCGAGCGACAGGCATGCCGCGGTGATCGCGAGATCGTGGATGAACACGACCGGGATGAGGAAGAGGAAGGCGCCGAAGAGGCCGGCGGCGATGACGCTGCAGCGCGCGCGGCGCACGTCGCCGGTATTGCGCAGGATGCGGTCGCTGATGATGCCGCCCAAGGTGTCGCCGATGACGCCGGCGAGGAACACGCCCGAGGAGAACAGCGCCGAATCCTTGAGCGCGAGATGGAAGCTCTCGTAGAAGAAGGATGGGATCCAGCTCAGGAACAGCCAGAGCGTCCAGCCGTAGCAGAAATCGACCGCCGTCACGGGAAGAATGCGGAGCGCGAGGCGCGGCCATTCCTTGAGGCGCTGCTCCCATGAGCGCGGCTTCTCGGCGCGGCGCGCCGGCAACGAGGCAAGTTCGTCGGCGTCGATGCGCGGGTGCTGCCGCGGCTCGTCGCGGAAGAACCAGACCCAGGCCGCGACCCAGACGAGGCTCGCGACCCCGAGCACGACGAAGGAGCCGCGCCACGAGAGGTAAGCGATGAGTAGCGCAATGAGCGGCGGCGTCAGCGCGTTGCCGATGCGCGCGAAGGAATGGGTGATACCCTGGGCAAAGCCCCATTGCCCCTCCGGCATCCAGCGCGCCATGGCGCGCGTCGCCGTCGGGAAGGCGGCGCCCTCGCCAACGCCGAGCGCGAAGCGCGCGAGATAGAGCGAGAGAAACCCGCCGGCCGCGCCGGTGAGCGCGGTGGCGGCGCAGACGATGAGCCCGAAGATGCCGAGCGTGCGGCGCGCGCCGAGCACGTCGCCGAGCCAGCCGCCGATGAGCTGCAACGCGGCATAGGGATAGGCGAAGGCGGCGAAGATGAGGCCGAGGGTGGCGTTGTCGAAGCCGAACTCCTTCCTGATCAGCGGCGCCGCTGTCGAGATGTTCACGCGGTCGACATAGAGCAGCAGGTACATGAGGCAGAGCAGCCACAGCACCTGGTTCGAGACCGTGGGCCGGAGCAGCTGCCGCCAATCGCCCGCCGCCGGACGTGCCATGGTCGCCTCTCTTCAGGATGCGCGCGGGTCAGGCCGCCGGACGCGTCGTGCCCTTGATCTGCGTGCGATGCATGATGCGGCGGGCCGCGGGATCGAAGGGGTCGCGCCGGTGCATGGTGCAGCGATTGTCCCACAGCACGAGGTCGCCGACGCGCCACGTGTTGTACCAGGTGAACTCGTCGCGCGTGGCAATGGCCCAGAGCTCGTCGAGCAGCGCCTCGGATTCGCCAAGCGGAAGCCCGAC
>DASVOY010000543.1:0-2890 GCA_036383115.1 Allostellaceae bacterium | reverse complement strand
TGGGTACTTCGGAGTTGCGGCAACAGCGGTCAAAAGGCGAGCCACGCGAGCCCTGCCTCGCAGAGATGAACGAGGCCGCCGACGACCGCGCTCATCATGACCCGACTTATTGCCGGTTGACAGGCATGAACCCGTCGGTGAGCGTCCGCATGAAGCTCACGATCGCATCCTCCTCCATGTCCGACAGGCCAAGGCGCCCAACTCGGCTCGTGTTCATGTTGTCGGTCGACTCCGGCGCAGGCCAGCATGTCGTGCCTTCACCGGCGTCATGGGACTGGCAGCGCGGGAGGACGTCGCGTGTATTGTAGAAATGCACGATCGCCTTGAGGCTGGTGAAATATCCGTTGTGCCCGTAGGCCTTCACGAAGTCCGGATCGGGGCGCTTGTCCACATTGCGCAGTGTCGGCACTTGAATTCGCGCCTGGTTGTCCGGCGCCAGTTTGCGCCATCGCTGATCCACCGCGGAGGGGTTGCTGAGCAGATGCCCCTTGGTGAGAAAACCGCCGACGCCGCCATCGACGAATGACGATCCTGCCGGATTGGCGACATAGCCCAGTGCGTCGGGCCGATTTTCCGCATAGTAAGGAAGCCGCGGATTGGCAGGCATTCCGATATTGCTGGCGGTGAAGTCGGTGAACAGCGGGTCCTCGCCGGGCCCGCCGTCACGGTGACAGGCGTTGCATTGTGCCTTGCCGCGGAACAGGTCGTATCCAGCCTGCTCCTGCGGCGTGAACTGCGCCTTGCCCGCGAGCACCGCGTCGAACTTCGAGGTGAACGGCGTCACCTCGGCAGAGGCCTCGTAGCCGGCGATGGATTGCGCCATCTGATCGAAGGTGGTGCCGGCCCGGCCGCGATCGAGCGGGCCGAGATGAACCGGCATCGGGTCGCCGTCGGGCGGCGGTCCCGGCCGGGCGCAGACCTGCTCCACGTCGCCGGGCCACGCGATCGCGAAGGCCTGCCGTCCCCACACGCTTTCGAACATGGCGCGATAGGGCCGCTGCGAGGCGCGATAGACGGCGCAGGCGATATCGGGCAAGCCCATTTCCACCGGATTGGTCGGCGGTCCTTCCGCCTGCTCCGCGGCCGGGTTGCCCAGCCGGCGGCCGGTCGCACGCATGTCCCAGAAATTGCCGCCGACGAGGTCACCCCGCCCGGGATTGTAGTGCAGCACGGGCGAGAGCGGCGCATAGGCGTGCGATTGCGGCTTGCGGTCGCTGAATCGCGTACGCAGGGACCCGGGATAGGCGGCAGTGGTCCGGTTCAGCTCCGACACGGGACCGGTGAAGCCCGTCTCCGGCATGTGGCAGAAAGCACAAGCCTCGTTGCGGTTTACCGAGAGCTGCTTGTCGTACAGCATCAGCTTGCCGAGCAATTCGATTTGCTGGACCTGGTTGTCCGGCGGCGCGGCCAGCCGCTCGATCGTCTGCGCCTCAATGCGGTCGATCTCGACCTCGAGTTGCGCAATTTCCTGCAGCGCCTGAGGCGAGAGTATTGCGCTGCTCTCCGCCGCGCCCGGCGCATCTGCGTCCAGCGTGGCAGCGACCATGGCCGCTGCAATCGACAGAAGCGCGCGCTGTGCCGTCAATTTGGATCCTCCGCGAGCCGGCGCTGAACAGCGTGCGTACAATATGGCACCTTGGCCCGATCGCTCGTAGAGCGTGCCTCGATCAGGCGCAGCGAAATTCTGCTATCACCGCTAAATCACGCGATCGGTACGCGCCCTAGG
Organism: Allostellaceae bacterium; assembly: GCA_036383115.1. Taxonomy (GTDB): domain Bacteria; phylum Pseudomonadota; class Alphaproteobacteria; order ATCC43930; family CGMCC-115725; genus DAHUYF01. Next base: position 1,164 of record DASVOY010000543.1, on the reverse strand, counting down.
CGCGCTTGAAGATCAGCGACGTGTTGATGCCGCCGAAGGCGAAGTTGTTCGACATCAGGTGCTCGATCTCGAGCCGCCGCCCCTCGCCCTTCACGTAGTCGAGCTCGGCGCAGCGCTCGTCGACATTGACCAGATTCGCCGTCGGCGCGAACCATCCTTCCTTCATCATCTCGATGCCGAGCCACGCCTCGATGCTGCCGCAGGCGCCCAGTGTATGCCCGAAATAGCTCTTGAGCGAGTGGATCGGCACGCGGTTGCCGAGCACGGCGGCGGTGGCGTTGCTCTCGGCGACATCGCCCCAATCGGTCGCCGTGCCGTGGCCGTTGACGAAGCCGATCGCCTCGGCGGGCAGGCTCGCGTCCTCGAGCGCCAGCCGCAAAGCGACCTGCATCGTCTCCGCCGCCGGCTGGGTGATGTGGCGGCCGTCGGAGTTGGTGCCGAAACCGACCACCTCGGCATGAATGCGCGCGCCACGCGCCTTGGCGTGCTCGAGCTCTTCCAGCACCAGGCTGCCGGCGCCCTCGCCGATCACCAGCCCGTCGCGGTCGTGGTCGAAAGGTCGTGGCGTCGTCTGCGGCGCATCGTTGCGCATGCTCGTCGCATAGAGCGTGTCGAAGGCCGCGGCGTCGCCCACCGAGAGTTCCTCGGCGCCGCCGGCGATCATCAGGTCCTGCACCCCGTGGCGGATCATCTCATAGGCATAGCCGATGCCGTGGCTGCCGGAGGTGCACGCGCTCGAGGTCGGCACGATGCGGCCGGTGAGGCCGAAGAAGAGCCCGATATTCACCGCGGCGGTATGGCTCATCATCTGCACGTAGCTGGTGCCGTTGAGCTTGGTCGAGACGCCCGAGAGGATCAGCTCGGCGAAGCCCAGCACCGCCTCGTGGCTGCCGAAGGACGAGCCATAGGCAACGCCGGCGCGCCCGCCGGTGAGGCAGGGATGGCCGGTCAGCCCGGCGTCGCCGAGCGCCTGCTCCGAGGCATAGACCGCCATGCGCGACACCGGCCCCATGGTGCGCAGCTTCTTGCGCTCGTAGCGCTCCTCGACGTCGAAGCCCTCGACCGGCGCGGCGAGGCGGGTGTTGAGCCCGCGATAGCGGTCCCATTCCGGCATCCGCTTGACGCCGTTCCTGCCCGCGGCGAAGTGGGCGCGGATGGTCGGCC
>DASVOY010000542.1:0-6176 GCA_036383115.1 Allostellaceae bacterium | reverse complement strand
CCGGCGCCCTTGCTCGTGCTGCCATCGCTTGCTCCCCGCCCGGTGCGCCGGCGGCGAATGACATGTACTATAATGCTTGCCAAAATGGCCGCATGCACTATAGTCCCGGGCGCCGGGGCCGTCGAGTCCCGAAGAGAGGCTCAAGGGGGCGGTGCGGCGGAAGCGCTGACGATCCTGGTCGGCACCATGACCGGCACGGCCCAGCTCGTCGCGGACGAGGTGGCCGACGCCTTGAAGGGGCGCGGGATCGAGGCCGAGGTGGTGGCGATGGACGGCCTCGATGCCGGGGTGTTCGGCCAGGGCGGCAGCTTCCTCGTCTGCACTTCGACCTACGGCCAGGGCGACGTGCCCGACAACGCCCAGAAGCTCTTCGCCGATCTCGAGCGGGCGAAACCCGACCTCGCGCGCATCGCCTACGGCGTCATCGCGCTCGGCGACCGCACCTATGCCCAGACCTTCTGCTTCGGCGGCAAGCGCTTCGACGCGCTGCTGCAATCGCTGGGCGCGCGCCGCATCGGCGAGCCGATGCTGCACGACGCCAGCGCCGGCACCATCCCCGAAGAGGTCGCCGTCGAATGGATCGGCCCCTGGGCCGAGCTCTTCCGCCGCCAGCGCGACGAGGCGGCGTAGGCGGATCCGAAGAGCCGCGGCGGGCGCCGATCAGGGCTGCGGCCGCCGCTGCACCTCTTGCATGATCACCCTCGGCTTTCCGTTCGCCGCGGCCATTCCTTCGTGGAGTCCGGACACCTGTTTGTTCAGGTCGTCGATCGCGGAGAAGAGGCTGCCGATCTTGCCGCGCGGCGCGGCCTAACGACGCTGAGCATCGCGATCACGATCGCCATTACCGTCGCGAACTGGCCCCAGCCCCATGAGACGCCGGTTCTTGGCGTGGCGCGATCAGTCATCGCCGATGCGGCAGGCGAATCGTCCGCCGTGGCTCGAATAGTCCGCCGGGGGCTTGGCGGCCGACTTGCCCTGCAGCGCGGAAAGCAGCCTGTATCCGTCGCCGAACAGATCCTCGGGCTGCAGGATGCCCGCCATGGCGCCCTCGCGGATGATCTCGTCTTCCTCCTCCGAGACCGGAGGATCATCGTAGGTTCGTGCCTTCATATACGCGGCCACCGCCGCGCGAAATGGCGGCCGCAAGCTCTTGTCGCAGGGCGAGGATTCGAGCCGGCTGGCGGCGTTGAGCATGGCCTGCCGGAGTTTCCGATGCTCGGCGCTCTCCTGCACAGGCGTCGCGCGGCGCGGTCCGTCGGCGTCGACCATTTGCCGAAACGTGGGCAGCCGCGGGTCGGGCTTCATCGGCTCGACCGATGGTCCGGAGGAGATGAGGAGCCAGCCAAAGACGCCGCAGACCGCGACCAGGGCAATGAGGCGCACGGGGAGTCTCCGCTCGAGTCACCTACCATACACACGCGCAGGTTGACGCTTTGCTAATGCTATTCCCGCGGTTCGTGATCCGCGGGATAGCCGTTCCGGCAGGCGAATGCCCCGCCGTACCACCAGTGGCTGTCCTTGCCCGGCGGGGTCGCGGGGAACAGGTTGGCGATCTCTTGCGGGAAGTCTTCGCTGTGCAGGATGCCGCCGTTCTTCGCCTCGCGGATCACCTCGGCGGCATCGGTATTGAGGAACGGCGCGGCATCGAGCGTCTCGCCCTCGATCGCCACCGTCTCGCGCGGCTCGTCTCCCGTCTGGCGCATGTGAAGCAAAAGCGCGGCAGATGCGGCCACGAGCACCGGCTTGATGCTGGGATCGCAAGGCGAGGAATGGAGGCGCGAGCCGGCGTTCAGCACCGCCTGGCGCAGCCGATGCCGCTCGGGGTCCTCATGAATGCGCCCCGCCGCCTGAGCGCGCTCGAATTTCTCATGGTTTTCCACGAGCCCCGAATCGTAGGACCAGTGGGAGCCTCTGGGCTTGGTGCTGAACGGCACGAAACACCAAGCCAGCACCAGGCAAAGCATGATCGCCCCGAACGCGCGCATTCCCATGGCAGCCTCCGCCGGACGCGGCCATGCACTTTGCGTCCTCGACGCTTGAGAGTTTGCTAACGGCGGCGCCACATCGGCCGCCGGCCACGCCAGGTCGCATCCATTGCCCCAGGAGCGATCTCAACAGATCAGGCGGGCGACCAAGCCTCCGGTGCGCGGCGCGGACGGTCCGCTGCGCTGGCGAGATGCCGGTAAGCAAAACGCGGCCGAGACCAAGCTGCGACGGTGCGGCGCCGGCGCGCCTGCTCCGTCATGCTTCGATGATCACCTTGAGCGCGCGGGTGCTCGCCGCCCGGCCGAAGGTGTCATAGGCGGCGAGGATGTCGTCGAACTTGAAGCGATGGGTGATAAGCGGCTTCGGGTCGAGCCTGCGCGACTGCACCGTCTTCAGCAGCATGGGCGTGGTGACGGTGTCGACGAGGCGGGTGGTGATCGAGATGTTCTGGGACCACAAGCGCTCGAGATGAAGGTCGACCTTGGCGCCATGCACGCCGACGTTGGCGATGGTGCCGCCCGGCGCGACGATATCCTCGCAGGTGATGAAGGACGCCGGCACGCCCACCGCCTCGATGGCGGTGTCGACGCCGCGCCCGCCGGTCATCTTCATCACGGTCTCGGCGGCCTTGTCGCCGGCGGCGTGGACCGTGGCAGTGGCGCCGAAGCGCTTCGACACCTCCAGGCGGTTCTCGTCGGGATCGATCATGATGATCGCGGCCGGCGCGTAGAACTGGGCGGTCAGCAGGGCCGCCAGCCCGATCGGGCCGGCGCCGACGATCGCCACCGTGCTCCCCGGTTCGACCTTGCCGTTGAGCACGCCGCATTCGAAGCCGGTGGGCAGGATGTCGCTCAGCATCACCAGCGCCTCCTCGTCGACGCCGTCCGGCAGCCGATAGAGGCTCATGTCGGCGTGCGGCGTGCGCACATATTGCGCCTGGGTGCCGTCGATCCGGTTGCCCAGGATCCACCCGCCGGTCGTGCAGTGGGAGTACATTCCCCGGCGGCAATATTCGCACCGACCGCAAGCCGAAATGCAGGAGATCAGCACGCGGTCGCCCTGGCGGAACGCGGTCACGCCCGGGCCGGTCTTCTCGACGGTGCCGACGCCCTCATGCCCTAGAATGCGGCCGGGCTCACAGCTCGGGACATCGCCCTTCAGGATGTGGAGATCGGTGCCGCAGATGGTGGTCTTGACGATCTTCACCACCGCGTCGGTGGGCGCATCGATCTCGGGCATGGGGCGCTCTTCGAGCGCCTTCCTGCCCGGCCCCTGATAGACGAGTGCCTTCACGATTATCCTCCTCTTCGTCGGATTCGAGGCTTCGACGCACGGCCCAGGTGGCCGCTGGCGCGGGCACGACGTGAAACGATTCCACCCGCTCGAGCCATGGTCGAACGGCGCACGAACCGGAATTTCACTTCGCCACCATAACGTCGGAAGCTTTGATGACAGCGATCGCGTCGTCGCCGATCTTGAGGCCGAGGTCGTCCACCGCCTCGTTGGTGATCGAGGCCATGATGCGCACCCTTCCGGCGATTTCGATCTGAACATGCGCCGTCGTCGCCCCTTTGCGCAGCTCGACGATCTTGCCCTGGATCTGGTTGCGCGCGCTGAGCTTCATGGTCCCTCCCGGTCTTGGCGCGGCGACATCCCGCCCCCGGGAGTCAACGCTCAGGGACGAAGGCCAACGCCGCAGGGCGCAAAATTTGCGCGCCGGCAAGGCCCGCCCGCGCATGGTGCTGGTCAGCGGACGTAAGCCGCGCCGGCCGTGCTCCGCCCGGCGCCGCCGGCATCGCGGGCATGATGCCGTCGGCGCGCTTTCTCGTCCTCAAACTGGTGCACTCGGCAATCATCGGTGATGCGGATCGAACCCCGATTTGGTCCGGTTCGGCACGGACCTGGAGGTTTCACGTGAAACAATCCGCCATCGCGCCGCGCGGTTTTCGGCGCGAACACGGTCCGAGCGCCGGTTCCGCTGGCGCGCCGGCGGGGCCGCTCGCCTGTAGCTCTTTGACGCGCTAACCCCAGGGACCGTGATGCGGCGCTTCCGCCGCCGGCGCCGCGGGCGCCATCGCCACGCCGCCGAGATTGCGCAGGCGGGCGATGCGGTCCTCGAGCGGCGGATGGGTGGCCATGAGGTCGCTGAGCGCCAAGGTCTTGGGCGGCGCGATGCACAGGGCCGAGACCGGCGAGTCCGCGCGCGCCAGCGCGGTGTCGCTCTGCTCGAGGCGCTGCAGGGCCTGGATGAGCCCGGCCGGGTTGCGCGTGAGCTTCACCGAGGTTGCGTCGGCGAGATATTCGCGCTGGCGCGAGATGGCAAGCTGCACCAGCCGCACCGCGATCGGCGCCACGATCGACACCAGCGCCACCAGCACCAGCACGATGAGCGTGAGCCCCGCACGCGCCGCGCCAGCGCCATCATCTCTCCCGCCGCGCGGCACCCGCGACCAGCGCGCCACGTCCCAGAGGAGATGCGAGACCAGCACCGCCACCCCCGCCATCGCCGCGACCACCGTGGCATAGCGCACGTCGTAATCGGCGACATGGCTCATCTCGTGGCCGATGACGCCTTGCAGCTCCTCGCGCGTGCAAGCCTGGAGCAAGCCCGAAGTGGCCGTGATCATGGCGCGCTCGGGCGAGGTGCCGGAAGCGAAGGCGTTGAGCGCCGGCGTGTCGACCACCATGGCGCGCGGCGGCGGCAGGCCGGCGGCGATCGCCATCTCCTCGACCACATCGATGAGCCGGCGCTCGGCCGGATTGTTCGGATCGGCCGGCCGCGCGCCGACGAAGGCGGAGAGAATCTGGGCGCCGGCGAACAAGGTCACGAGTCCCCAGATGCCGCCGGCGCCAACCATCACGGCCGCGCCGACGAGCGCTTGTGGCCGCGGCGGCCCGACGAGATCGCGCAGGATAGCGCCGGCCGAGAGCTGCGCCACCCGATCGGCGGGCAGGCTCCAGATGTCGCCGAGGATGCCGACGGCCCAGCCGATGACGTAGCCGAACACCGCCGCCGTCGTCAGCAGCGCGGCGAGGAGCAAGAGCGTGTTGCGCTTGTTGCGCGCGATCGCCCGCTCGAAATCCGTGTTGTAGAGGGCGGGCGCGGCGGTCGCCATGAACCCGGACCCTTAGAGATGCACCTCGGGCACCGCTTCGATGGCGGCGTGCTCCGCCTCGGGAACCTGGAACATCGTCTCCGCGGTGAAGCCGAACGCCCCCGCCAGGAACACGCCGGGGAACGAGGCGATGCGGATGTTCTGCGCCTGGACCGCGTCGTTGTAATGCTGGCGGGCGAAGGCGATCTTGTTCTCGGTGCCGGACAGCTCCTCCATCAGCCCCGACACGTTCTGCTGCGAGCGGAGCTGCGGATAGGCTTCGACGACGGCGAAGAGCCCGCGCAGCGCGCCGGTCAGCACGTTCTCGGCCTGCATCGATTGCTGCGGGGTCGTCGCGGCGACCGCCTGGTTGCGCGCCGCCATCACCGCGGATAGCTGCCCCTTCTCCGCTTCGAGCGCCCCCTGGACCGTATTCACCAGATTGGGAATCAGGTCATGACGCCGCTTCAGCTGAACGTCGATCTGCGACCAGGCATTGCGCACCTGCTGCCGGCCGGAGACCAGCCCATTGTAGATGGCGATCGCCACGATCGCGATCAGCACGACGATGCCGATCGTTACAAGCAGCCCCGTAGACATCAGCAATCCTCCGTCGACGGACCAAGGTTCCCAGCGGCCGCGATCCTAGCAACCGGCCGTGTCCGGCACCAGTTGATGCACGGGTGCAATGCGACATGCCGATGCTCATACCGCGAGCACGGTTAACCCGGCCTTAACTCGATGCGGCGAATCCTCGCAGATCAGCTCACAAGCATTTTCTCCGGTGCGTCGCCCAATGGGCAGCCACCGCAACCGGCGGGCTCGGGTGGCGACGATGTCGATGCGCTGTCGTTGGCCTTAGACCCGCGCATGATGGACGAAGATCCGATAGGCCACGCGGCGAGGAGGAACGCATGAACAAGCATCGCACTGAGGAGCGCCGGCCCCCGGAACAGCGCGGGAAGGATGCGGCGCATGCGAAGACCGCTCACGGCGACGACCCGTCGCTCGCACGCCGGAATGACGAGAGCGTGCGCAAGCCGAGCCGCATCGAGCCGCGCGAATGGCGCGGCTCGGGGGTGTGCGGCGAGCGCC
>DASVOY010000541.1:0-3252 GCA_036383115.1 Allostellaceae bacterium | reverse complement strand
GAAGGATTTGCGCGACGCACCCAGCGCCACGGCGCAGCCGGTCGCATGCAGCAGCGTGAGCCGCGCCAGCAGCGCGCGGGTATGCGGGTCAGCCTTGCCGAAGCCGATGCCGGGATCGACCACCAGCCACTCGCGCGGGATCGCCGCCGCCTCGCAGGCGGCGATGCGCGCCTCGAAGAAATCGAGCACGTCGAGCGCGGGTTCGTCGTGGCCGGTAGCGGCTTGCGACACGCGCGGCTCTCCCGCCATGTGCATGAGCACGAGCTGCGCGCCGCTCTCGGCCGCCACGGCCAGGCTCTCCTCATCGCCGGTCAATGCGGTCCTGTCGCTGATGATGCGTGCCCCGGCGGCGAGTGCCGCGCGCATGACCGCGGCGTGGCGCGTGTCGATCGAGACCACGGCGCCGGCAGCGGCGAGCGCGCGGACCACCGGCTCGGTGCAGCGGATCTCCTCGTCGGGCGACAGCACGGCAGCGCCGGGCCGCGCCCGCGCGCCGGCGACATCGACGATGTCGGCCCCCTCGGCCAGGAGCGCGCGGCCCCGCTCGATGGCATCCGCCGGATCGGCCGCGGCACCGTCGCCCGAGCCGACACCGAGCACGGCCATCAGGCGGGGACGGTCGAGTGTAAAGCCAGCCCATGGGCGGCGTGGCGCCACGATGGCGGCGAGCGCGGTGGCGACCCGCTCGCCGACGCTCGGCCACTGCTCCGCCGACCAGGCCAGGAGATCCGCCACGGTGCCATAGGCGGAGACGACGCCGCCCTGCGTGCGCGCCAGCGCCTCGACCTCGCCGAAGGCGAGCGTGCCGCCGGCCAGCGGCAGGGCCCGCCCCTGCTCGATCGCCGCCGCTGCCGCGGCGCCTTCGAGGAGCCCGGCCGGACGTAGGCGGATCGGCGACTCGGGCGCGAAAGCAGCGAAGCCCCGCGGCGGGGCGGGGCTTCGCTCGTCGAGTGTTTTCGCCAACTCAGCCGCCGGGCTGCGGCTCGGGCTCGAGGCCGCCAGCGGGCTTGTCGCGGCCGGCAGGCGGGACCGAGGAGCGCCGTCCCGTGGCGCTTCGCGCGGGATCCTCGGCGGGACCGCCGGTGTCGCGCACGATCTTCTCGCCGCGGATGATGCGCTTGATCTCGTCGACCGAGAGCGTCTCGAATTCGAGCAGGCCATGCGCGAGCGCATGGAGTTCCTCGAGATGCTCGGTCAGGATCTTGCGTGCCTTGAGCTCGCCTTCCTCGACGATGCGGCGAATCTCCTCGTCGATCACCTTGGCGGTGGCGTCGGAGACGTTCTTGCGCTGCGTCACCGAATGGCCGAGGAAGACCTCCTCCTCGTTCTCGGTGTAGCGCAGCGGCCCGAGCTTCTCGCTGAAGCCGAACTCCGTGACCATGCGGCGCGCCAGATTGGTGGCGCGGCGGATGTCGTCGGAGGCGCCGGTCGTGACTTTCTGCGTGCCGAAGATGAGCTCCTCGGCGACGCGGCCGCCGAAGAGGCTCGTAACCATTGCTTCGAGCTCCATCTTCGACTGGCTGTACTTGTCGCGCTCCGGCAGGAACATGGTGACGCCGAGAGCCCGGCCGCGCGGGATGATCGTCACCTTGTGCAAGGGCTCGTGGCCCTCGGCATAGAGCATGACCAGCGCGTGGCCGCCCTCGTGATAGGCGGTCAGCTTCTTCTCGTCCTCGGTCATCACCATCGAGCGCCGCTCGGCGCCCATCAGCACCTTGTCCTTGGCCAGCTCGAACTCGGACATGCTGACCGAGCGCTTGCCCTTGCGCGCGGCCATCAGCGCCGCCTCGTTGACGAGGTTGGCGAGGTCGGCGCCGGAGAAGCCGGGTGTGCCGCGCGCGATGATGCGCGGGTCGACGTCGGAGGCGAGCGGCACCTTGCGCATGTGGACTTTCAAGATCTTCTCGCGGCCGACGACGTCGGGGTTCGGCACCACGACCTGGCGGTCGAAGCGCCCCGGACGCAGCAGCGCCGGGTCGAGCACGTCGGGCCGGTTGGTGGCGGCGATGAGGATCACGCCCTCATTCGCCTCGAAGCCGTCCATCTCGACGAGCAGCTGATTCAGGGTCTGCTCGCGCTCGTCATTGCCGCCGCCCAGGCCGGCGCCGCGATGGCGGCCGACCGCGTCGATCTCGTCGATGAAAATGATGCAGGGCGCGTTCTTCTTGCCCTGCTCGAACATGTCGCGCACGCGGCTGGCGCCGACGCCGACGAACATCTCGACGAAGTCCGAGCCGGAGATGGTGAAGAACGGCACATTCGCCTCGCCGGCGATGGCGCGTGCCAGCAAGGTCTTGCCGGTGCCCGGCGGGCCGACCAGCAGCACGCCCTTCGGGATCTTCCCGCCGAGGCGCTGGAACTTCTGCGGATCCTTCAGGTACTCGACGATCTCCTCGAGCTCCTGCTTCGCCTCGTCGATGCCGGCGACGTCGTCGAAGGTGATGCGGCCGACCTTCTCGGTGAGGAGGCGCGCGCGCGACTTGCCGAAGCCCATGGCGCGGCCGCCGCCTCCCTGCATCTGCCGCATGAAGAAGATCCACACGGCGATCAGTAGCAGCATCGGGAACCAGTTGATCAGGATGCTGAACAGCGTCGGCACGTTCTCGTCCGTCGGCACCGACTTGAAGTTCACGTTCTTGGCGACGAGCCGGTCGACGAGGTTGGGGTCGTCCGGCGCATGCGTCGAGGAGGTGTGCTTGTCGGTCGTGGTGTAGGTGATGGTCTTGCCCTGGATGGTGACGTCGGTCACCTGCCCTTTGCTGACCTGATCGAGGAATTCGGAATATGCGGTCGGGTTTGGCGGGCTGCGGCTGGCCGAGCTCTGGAACAGATTGAACAGCGCCACCAGCAACAAGCCGATGATGATCCAGAGCGCCAGGTTTTTACCAAAGTTATTCACGGTCCAGGCCTTTCCTTGCCGAGCCGGATGACACCCCCTTCGAGGGGATAGATGCGCCTGGACCGAGGCCCTGGCCGAACGACGTCATCCGCTCAAGACAACTATGTAAGATGCTCCCGTCCTTAAACAACTGTAAAGCCCGCCCCCGTCAACGGTCGAACCGGACGCAACCAAAGGTTGCCACGGGCGAGCCAGCTGCCGGCCCCCTCTCTTTCATACCCCAACGCGGGCACGGCGACCACTTCCCCGTGCTCATCCCTTAGGGCCGGCAAGCTCGGCCGTGCCGCCGCGGGCACGCCGCCCGCCTCTTCCAGGCGCGCCGCACCGAGCGCCCCCAATGTGAGGTTCCCGGG
>DASVOY010000540.1:0-8807 GCA_036383115.1 Allostellaceae bacterium | reverse complement strand
CGCCTCGCCATCGACGAGAACATCCGCGCCGCCTCGCCTTTCGGCCTACCACGCGCTGCGGATTAGGCCTCGCCCCGGTCAGGATTGGGCCAGGGGGGCGCCGCCCGAGGACCATTCCAAGGCACCCCCGCCCGGACCCTATGCCGGTAGCGCGCATAGGATGTGCCTCGCGCACGCGTTACGCGCTAGAGCGGAACGCGCACAGAGGTCGGCGGTTGTCTCCAATGAGACATCTAGCTGACCAGAGGACACGTCGATGCTGGGGCATGCAACCACCCTGGCTGCGGCGAGGGGGCGGTGTGCGGCACTTCGAATGGGCCGGCGCGCTGTTCTCGGCGCCGTGGCAAGCTTCGTTTTTTGCGCCGCGCTCGATGGCACAGCCCGCGCCGCGCCATCCGGCGATCGCCGCCTTGCACTCTACAACCCCCACACCACCGAGCATTTCGACGACCTTTATTGGTGCGACGGCGAGTACGTTCCGGGCTCGCTCACGCACATCAATTGGCTGATGCGCGACTTCCACCGCGATGTCGTCGCGCCGATCGACATCGACCTCATCGACCTGCTGCACCGCATTGCCCAGCGGCTGGAGACTGACCGGCCGCTGCGTATTCTCTCCGGCTTCCGCACCAACGCCACCAACCGCCTCCTGCGGCGCGAGGGGCTGGGAGCGGCGGCGCATAGCGAGCATCTGCGCGCCAAGGCCGCCGACATCTGCATCGACCGCGTGCCGCTGAAGCATCTGCGCCGCGCGGCACTGTCGCTCCGAGGCGGCGGCGTCGGCACCTACTGGCAGGACGATTTCGTCCATGTCGACGTCGGTCCCGTGCGCAGCTGGTAGCCGGAACGGTCGCGTTCGCGGCGACGTTTCCCGAGCGAGTGCGCGGACGGCTTGAGGAGCACGAGCATGAACTGGGATCGGATCAAGGGCAACTGGAAGCAGTTCACCGGCAAGGCCAAGGAGAAATGGGGCAAGCTGACCGACGACGACTGGACGGTCATCGAAGGCAAGCGCGACCAGCTCGTCGGCAAGGTGCAGGAGTGCTACGGCATCGCCAAGGACGAGGCCGAGCGCCAGGTCGCAGAGTTCGAGCGCAGCTACGAGGAAGTCTGATCTGGTCGATATCGCAGGCGGGCGGGAACCAGCCGGATCCCGCCCGCGAGCTTCGCCCTGAGCCTGTCGAAGAACGCAAGCCGCCGATGCGGCCTCATCCCCGCCCCACATACCGGAAGCGCGCGTCGCCGTCGCGCTTGACCTGCTCGACGAGGCCGATCTCCCAGGTGAGATAGGCGTTCATCGCCGCTTCGGCGCCGGCGCTGCGGTCGTAGGGGCGATACCACGCGTCGACCGGCGCGTCGGCCATGTGCTCCTCGTCCGAGGCGAGCCCCCGGCCGGCGGCGCGCCAAGCCGCGGTGCCGCCGGCAAGCACCGCTACCGGCCGCTCGGTGAGTGCCGCCAGCTCCGGCGCGGCGAGCGCCGCGAGCACGCCGTCGCGCGAGGTCAGCACCAGCGTGCCTTCGCCGGGCAGCTTCGGCAACGTCGCCGCGAGACGCGAGCGGATGGCAAACCAGGCGCCGGGGATGTGCTGCTCGCGATAGGCGAGACTGGTGTCGAGATCGATCACCACCGCCGCGCCGCGCGCCAGCAATGCCGCGAGTTCCGCCACGCCCACCGTCGCGACATCCATCGCGTCGAGGCCGAGGACTCGCACGGGCTCGGCCCCTGTCTCGACCGCGCCGTCAATGCCCTCGAGCACGAACACTTCCGGCCAGCCCATGCGCGCCAGCCAGGACGCCGTCATGCGCGCGCGCACGCCGTCGCGGTCCACCAGCACAATGCGGGCGTTGCGCGTGGCGACGTAGGCGTCGGTCGCCTGGACGAGCTGGCCGCCCGGCGCCGAGCGTGCGCCCGGCGGATGGCCCGCCGCGTATTCCTCGGGCGTGCGCACGTCGAAGAGATGGAGCGTGCGCGCGTCCTGCTCGCGGCGCAATTCGTCAAGCCGCTGGGGGCCGATCACGCGGACGCCGCAGCGCTCGGCGACGCGCGCCGCCGCCTCGCGTGCCTTGGCGAGCCCCGACGGCGTCGGATCGGGCGCGTGGCGTGTGCGGCCATGCTCCAGCGCGAAGCCGGCGAGATGCCAGCCCATGGTGCCGTTCTCGAGCGCGACCACGCGATTCGGCACGCCGGCATCGATCAGCGACTGCGCGCCGATGATGCTGCGCGTGCGCCCGGCGCAATTGACGACCACGAGCGTGTCCGGCGAGCGGACCGTGTCGTGGAAGCGATAGACCAGCTCGGCGCCGGGGCAGTCGATGCCGCCGGGGATGCTCATCCTGCGGTACTCGTCCATGGGACGGCTGTCGAGCACGACCATGTCGGCGCCGCGGTCCATCAGCGCCTTCACCTCGGCGGCGGCGAGGCGCGGCGTGTCGGCTTCGTGCTCGATGAACTCGCCGAAGGCCTTGCTCGGCACATGCACGCCGGCGAAGAGCTCGTATCCCGCCTGCTTCCAGCCCTGGACGCCGCCGGCCAGCACGGCGAGCTTGCGATAGCCCGAGCGCATCAGCTTTGCCGCGGCGCGGTGTGCGAGCCCGTCGCCATCGTCGCACAGCACGATGCGCGTGCCGGGCCGCGGCACCAGCGCGTCGACTTTGAGCTCAAGCCGGCTCAGCGGCAACGACGCGGCGAAGAGCAGGTGACCCTCGGCGAACACGCCTTCCTCGCGCACATCGAGAATGGCCAGCTCCTCACCGTCGGCGAGCATACCCTTGAGCTCGGCCGCCGGCACTAATGGACAGGCGATGTTGGGGGGCGCGCCGAAGACGGTGTAGCGCCCGCCATCCGATGACGAGAAGAAGATGCGCTCCGGCAGGTTCTCGAGGCTCATGCCGTAGAGGTGGAGATGGAGCGAGGGCTTGCCGCCAGTCACCTCGATGGTGTGGAAATCGTCGGGCAGGAAGGCGCAGGCATTGCCGCGGCGCACGGTGAGCTCGCCGGTCCTGCGGATGCGGCCGATGCCGGGCGTGTCGCGGTTGTCGATGCGCTCGTAGAAGACGTTGTGCTCGTCGCCGAAGACGCCGGCGATCGTCGCCCAGGTAGTGTGATTGTGCGGCGGCTGCGCCTTGCCGGGAACGCCGGCCGAGGCGTAGAGCGCGAAACGCCGGTCGGGGTCCTCGGCGAGGCGGTAGACCTTGCCGTGGCCGCCGGGCGCTACCGGGAAATGCTCGGCCGGGAAGAGGTCGGTGCGCGCGGCCAGATCGATCAGCACCGGCTTGATCGCGTCGAGCGCCGCGCGGGTCGCGCCCATATCGGCCTCGATGCGGCGGACCCGGTCGAGCGCCCGCTCGATCGCCTCGGCGCGCTGCTCCATCAGCGACATGGCTTCCTCCTTCCGCCTGCGAGGCCTTTATGCTAGGGCAGTCCGTCGCGGCGCTCAATTCCTCGCTCGAGCGGAGCGGGCGCGCTGGACACGGCCGGCGGGAGGGTCTTGATGAAGGGTGCGCTTATTGGGGTCGGCGTCGTCGCCGGCATCGTCGCCGTAGCGCCGGCGCGCGCCGAGGGCGATTGGTATGTCAGCGCCTTCGGCGGCGGCATGTTCCTCGAGGACGCCGACAACACCGGCAACGGCAACCCGCTCGACTTCAGCAGCGTCATGAAGACCGGCTACGCCTACCGCGCCGCCTTCGGCGCTTACCGCGCGCCGCAGGTGCGCGTCGAGGGCGAGGTCGCCTACCGGCGCGCCGGGCTCGACAAGCTGTCGGTCAATAACGACGCCGGGCTCGGCGCCGCGGCCGGCAGTGCGCCGCTCGCCGGCTCGGTCGCCGCCAGCGGCCATGTCAGCGCGATCAGCGCCATGCTGAACGCCTATTACGACTACGACACCGAGAGCCGCTGGCGGCCTTACATCGACGCCGGCTTCGGCGCCGCACGGCTGTCGATGAAGAGAGTTTCCGCAGCCGGCGTGCCCGTGGTCAATGCCTTCGACACTGTGTTCGCCTACCAGTTCGGCCTCGGCATCGGTTACGAGGTGACCAAGTCTCTCACGATCGCCGCCGATTACCGCTATTTCACCACCCTCGATCCCACCTTCAAGGACGCCGCCGGCAGCTCATTCAATTCGGAGTTCACCAGCCACAATCTCTCGCTCGGCCTCCGCTATCGCTTCTGAGTGCCGTCAGCCGCGTCCGGCAGCAAGATCGGTTGCCCCGGCGGTTTCCGCTGATAACATGTGTCGCCCACAAGGGCCGGTCCGCCGCCGCAAGCAAGAACGGCAGAAGGGTGACCGCGGGAGGATGGATGGCCGTCGTCGAGCTTGAGCATCTGACGAAGCGGTTCGGTGCGCAAACCGCCGTCGACGACGTCTCGCTCCGGGTCGAGCATGGCCTCTTCGCCTGCCTGCTGGGGCCCTCGGGCTGCGGCAAGACGACGGCGCTGCGCCTCGTCGCCGGCTTTCTCGCGCCCGATGGCGGCGCGATCCGTGTCGGCGATCGGGTGCTCTCGTCGGCTGCCGGCGTCGTGCCGCCGGAGCGGCGCAACATGTCGATGATCTTCCAGAGCTACGCGCTCTGGCCGCATATGAGCATCGCCGAGAACGTCGCCTACGGCCTTCGCCTGCGGCGGCTGCCGCGCGCCGAGATCGAGGGACGGGTCAAGAGCATCCTGGCGGTGACGCGCCTGTCGGCGCTTGCCGACCGCCATCCCGCTGACATCTCCGGCGGGCAGCAGCAGCGCGTGGCGCTCGCCCGCGCGCTCGTGGTCGAGCCTGAGATCCTGCTGCTCGACGAGCCCTTGTCCAACCTCGACGCCAACCTGCGCGAGGAAATGCGCTTCGAAATCCGCCGGCTTCACGACGCCTATCGCTACACCACGCTTTACGTGACGCACGACCAGGCCGAGGCGATGACGACGGCCGACCTCATCGTGGTGATGAATCAGGGGCGCATCGAGCAGATAGGGTCGCCCGAAGAGGTCTACCAGCGGCCGCGCTCGGAATTCGTCGCGCGCTTCCTCGGCGGCACCAACATCCTGCGCGGCCGGCGCGTCGGCGACCGACTCGTCGATTGCGGCGGCATCGTGCTCCGCTGCGGCGAGGGCGAGCACGGACGCGGCGAGGAGGCGGTGGTGTCGATTCGCCTGCACGACGTCGAGCTGTTGCCGGACGCAGCGACCGAGGAACGGACCAACGAAGCCGCCGCCACGGTGGCCCGCCGCGTCTATCTCGGCGCCCAGCGCGACTATCTGGTGACGCTCAAGGACGGCCAGCAGCTGCGCGCGCTGACGCCGCTTGCCGTCGACATCGCCGTGGGCAGTGCCGTGCGCGTGCGCTTGCCGCCGGTGCGCTGCCGCGCTCTGCCTGCATGAAACAGCGATCGAGAGGATATCAATGACCAGGACCTCGCTGCTCTCCGCCGTCGCCGCGCTCGCAGCGCTCGGCGCATCCCTCGCCTTTGCCGCGCCCGCACCCAGCCCGGTGACGCCGGAACTCGTCGATGCCGCGAATAAGGACGGAAAAATCGTCTTCTACACCGCGATGGATGTCGAGGTGGCAGCAATGCTCGGCAAGGCGTTCGAGGCCAAGTACCCCGGCATAGCCGCCCAGGTCGAGCGCTCGGGCGCCGAGCGCATCTTCCAGCGCGTGGGCCAGGAGTACGCCAGCAACATCCACGCGGTCGACGCGATTGATTCCTCCGACGTGGCGCATCTCCTCTATTGGAAGCAGCAGGGGATGCTTGCCGCCTACAGGCCCGACGACGTGGCGCGCTGGCCGCACAGTGCGCGCGACGCCGACGGCTTCTATGCGGCCAACCGGGCGACGCTCTCCGTCATCGGCTACAACACGAAGCTCATCACCGCCGACGAAGCGCCCAAGAGCTATGCCGACCTGCTCGATCCAAAGTGGAAGGGCAAGATCGTCAAGGCGCATCCCGGCTACAGCGGCAACATCATGACCGCGACCTTCGAGCTGAGCCGCGCGCTGGGTTGGGACTATTTCAAGAAGCTCGGCGAGCAGCAGATCATGCAGGTGCAGTCCTCGACCGAGCCGCCCAATAAGCTCGCGCTCGGCGAAAGGCCGGTGATGTTCGATGGCAACGAATACAACGCGCTCATCGTCAAGCGGCGGGGCGCGCCGGTGGCGGTCGTCTATCCGAGCGAGGGCACGCCCCTGGTGAGCGGCAGCGCCGGGGTGATGAAGGATGCGCCGCATCCCAACGCGGCGCGCCTCTTCATCAGCTTCCTGTTCTCGCGCGAGGGGCAGCAGCTCCTCGTCGATAACGGCCAGCTCCGCTCCTTCCATCCCGACATCAAGGAGCCGGCCGACCGGGTACCTCTGTCGAGGATCAAGGTGTTGACCGCCGATCCCGCCGAGCAGGAGAAGGCGATCGAGGAGATCAAGCGGAAATATGCCGAGTATTTCGGGACGTGAGACGGGGATAAGGGGTGATGCCATGCGCGGTATAGCGCGGTGACGCTCGCCGCGTTGCCGCGCCGTGCGCGGCTCGACCTTTCGATCCCCGTGCTGCTGGCGTTGGCGCTGCTGCTGTGCGCCCTCGTCCTGCTGCCGCTCGGGTGCCTCGCCTGGTACGGCATCACCGACAAGAACGGCGCGCTCACCCTCGCCAATTTCGCGCTGCTCTTCAGCGAGCGTACTTTCATCAGCCCGTTTGTCACGACGCTCGGCATCGCGCTCGGCGTCGCACTCCTCTCCTGCCTCGTCGCGACGCCGCTCGCCTGGCTGGTGGCGCGCACCGACATGCCGTTCCATCGCGCGGTACGCCTCCTCGTCATGGCGTCTTTCGTCACGCCGCCCTTCCTCGGCGCCATCGCCTGGGAGATCCTGGCGGCGCCCAACAGCGGGCTCCTGAATCAGTGGTATCGCGCGCTCTTCGGCCTCGATCCCTACGCCCATCTCTTCGACATCTACACGGTCGAAGGCCTCACCTTCGTCATGGCCTGCTACGCATTCCCCTATGTCTTCGTGCTGGTGGCGAATGCGCTGGAGCGCATTCCGGCGGAATTGGAGGATGCGTCGTCGATCCTTGGCGGCGGGCGCTGGCACACCTTCCGCCGCGTCAGCCTGCCGATCGTGCTGCCCTCGCTTCTGGCGGGCGCGCTCATCGCCTTCCTGCAGGCGATGACCCAGTTCGGCGCACCGGCGATCCTGGCCTTGCCGGCGGGCTTCCACGTCATCACCACCAAGATCTGGAGCCTCTTCCAGTTTCCGCCGCAATACAATCTCGCCGCCGCCGCCGCGCTGCCGTTGCTGGTAGTCAGCGTGCTGCTGCTGTGGGGGCAGAGCTGGCTGTTGCAAGGCCGTGGCTACACCGTGATTGCCGGCAAGAGCGGCGCGCCCCGGCGCATCCCGCTCGGCCGCTGGCGCTGGCCGGCGCTGCTTCTCGCCTTCGCCATCGTCGCGCTGCCGGTGCTGCTGCCCTACGCGGCGCTGCTCAAGGCGACGCTGGTGCGCACGGTCTCGGAGCCGCTGACCCTTAGCGCGCTCACCCTGCGCAATTTCCGCTTCGTCTTCCTCGAATTCTCCGCGACGCGGCTCGCACTCACCAACACTTTCATCCTGGGTATCGCTTCGGCGACGGCGGGGACAGCGCTCGCCCTCGTCGCGGCGTTCCTCACCGCGCGCCGGCTGGTGCCGGGGGCGCGTCTCCTGGGGTTTCTCGCCACGGCGCCGGCGGCGGTTCCCGGCATCGTACTCGGCGTCGCCCTCTTCATCGCCTATACGCGGCCACCTTTCGTGCTCTACGGCACGCTCTGGATCCTGCTGATCGCCTTCGTCACGATCGAGCTGCCGGCGGCCTACCAGCAACTCCAGGCGGCGCTGAGCGGCCTCCATCCCGAGCTCGAGGAGGCCAGCCGCATCCTCGGCGCGACGCGCCTTCGGGCGTTGCGCCAGATCACCGCGCCGCTCCTGCGCTCGAGCGTCGTTGCCACCTGGTGCTTCATCTTCATTGGCGCGATCCGCGAGCTCTCGGCCACGATCCTGCTCACCACCGCCGACACCAAGCTGGTCTCGGTCATCATCTTCGACCTCAACGAGAGCGCCGAGCTGGGGGCCATTTCCGTCCTCGGCATTGCGCTCCTGTTCATCACTTTCGTCACCGTCGCCATCGCCAACCGCCTGCCGGCGCGCGGTCGCGCCGGCACCGTCCCCTAGGGAGGACCGGCATGCTCGAGGACTTCAGCCGCCGCGAGATCCGCACCACGGGCGCCACCATCGTCACGGTTTACGGCGGCAAAGGCCCGCCGGTGCTGCTGATGCACGGCAATCCCTTCACCCATCTCTCGTGGCATGCGGTGGCCCCGGTGCTGGCGCGCGACTTCACCGTCGTCTGCACCGATCTCAGGGGCTACGGCGATTCGTCGAAACCGCCGGGCGGCGAGAACCACATTAATTATTCCTTCCGCGCCATGGCGCAGGACCAGGTCGAGGTCATGGCGGCCCTGGGCTTCACCCGTTTTGCCGCCGCCGGCCACGACCGCGGCGCGCGCGTGCTGCACCGGATGTGCCTCGACCATCCCGACAAGGTCGATCGCGCCGCCATTCTCGACATCCTGCCGCAGCATCATCTGCTCAATCACATCAAGCTCGGTTTCGCCCTCTTCTCCTATCACTGGTTTTTCATGGCGCAGCCTTACGATCTTCCGGAGCGGCTGATGGGCGCGGACCCCGAGTATTTCATCCGCCGCAAGCTCGCCAAGACGCCGGCGGGCCTGAGTTTCTTCAAGGCCGAGGCGCTCGCCGAATACATCCGCTGCATCAAGAACCCCGCGACCATCCACGCCATGTGCGAGG
>DASVOY010000539.1:0-5418 GCA_036383115.1 Allostellaceae bacterium | reverse complement strand
TGATGGCCGGATACTGGCGCAAGCCCGAGGCGACCGCAGCGGTCCTGAGCGGCGGCAGGCTGCGCACCGGCGATGTCGGCTATCTCGACGCCGACGGCTACCTGTTCCTGGTCGACCGCATCAAGGACCTCATCATCGCCGGCGGCTACAAGATCTATCCGCGCAATGTCGAGGAGGCGATCTACCAGCATCCCAAGGTCGCCGAATGCATCGTCCTCGGCGTCGCCGACCGCTATCGCGGCCAGACGGTGAAGGCCTATGTCGCGCCGCAGCCGGGCGCTGTGCTCGACGAGAAGGAGCTGCTCACCTTCCTCATGGACAGGCTCTCGCCGATGGAGATGCCGAAGCTGATCGAATTCCGCCCGAGCCTGCCCAAGACGCTCATCGGCAAGCCCTCGAAGAAAGCCCTCCTCGACGAGGAGGCGCAGCGCCAGGGGGCGGCGCCCCGAGCGTGAGCATCGACCCGACCCGTTCGGGGCTAGCCCCCATACTCGCCCCTACCGAAAAGAGTTTATGCCATTGTGCAACCGGAGATAGCGTGAGATCGTTCACTGGTGGAGCTCCGAAAATGGAGAGCTGCCATGTTGCGCCGGGTTCTTCCCGCCGTCTCCATCCTGGCATTGGCGGGATGCCAGCAGCCCTATTACGCCTATCCGCCGTCTGCGGCTTACTACAACGGCTATTACGCCGATCGGGCGCTGATGCGGGGAATTGCCCCGCTGCCCCAGGCCATGGCGCCCCAGCCCACGGCACCGCCGAACAACATCGTCCTCGCCGCCAGCCGGGCCGGCGTGCCCGCCGGCATCGGCGCCACGCCGCCGGCCCTCGCCGGCGGCTCCTTCCGCGAGATCGATCCCCGCGAAGGCCGCGTCGGCTTCTCCGGTGCCGATCCCATCCGCAAGCGCGAAGCCGCCGACTACGCGAACCGCCATGTCGAGTGGATCACGCTCGAGAACGGCGGCGTCCTCGTCTATGAGAAGCTCGACGTCGGCGCCTTCGCCGGCCCGAGCGACGCCGCGCTGATCAGGTCGGACCTCGACTGGTCAGCTTTCCGCCAGCGCGGCATTGCCTTCGACCCGGCGAAATTGGGCAAGATCGGCCCCTTCACTTACCTGGCGCAGTCCTCGCCCACCTATAATTGCTTCCTCTTCCGCGGCAAGTTCGGCACGCCGGTCGACCAGCAGGCCTATGGCAACGTCTGCTACGTCAAGCGGGCCAAGGAGCTCGACGCGGTCACGGCGGAGATGGTTGGCATCCTGTCGCAGGTGCGGTTTGCCGGCGCGGCGGCCATGGCTGTCGCCGCCCCCGCTGCGCCCGCGCCGGCTCCTGTCGCGGCCGCCGCCAAGACACTGGCGGAAGGCTCGCCCGCCGTCGTGACGATGGACCAATGCCGCTCCCGCGTGAGCTTCAGCGGCGCGCCGGTGCCGCAGGGGGCCGAGTACCGCTACGCGAACGGCGCCTATAGCGAGGAGGCGGCCTGCACCTGCCGGAAGGACCTCGACTATTCCAAGGTGTCGGAATTCGACGCGGTCGACAACGTGCGTGCCGCTGTCGAGAAGAGCGGCTTCACCTTCCAGGTCGCGACCTTCGCCGAGACGCCGGAACTCGGCAGGGAGCTCGCCTATGAGGGCATCGCCCGGCAAGGACCAGGCGATGTGTTCCTGGTCGGGCGAAATTTCTATCAGCGCTGCGGATTGTCGGTCCGAGCGACCGCGAGCTCTTATCCCGACCTCGCCAAGGCCCGGCAGTTCGTCGAGTCCGTAAGCGCCGCAACGGCGGCGCCGGCGGAGAAGGTCCAGGAAGCCGCGGCGGGCTCGACAGTATCGCCGGTCATTTCCCGGGCGGAGCCGTCCGCCGAGACGCCGCCGCCGGCGGTGCCGCGCCAGCCGGTCGCGGCGGCGGCGCTGACGGGGCCGGCCAAGGCGGCGGTGCCGGCGGTCCAAACCGCCGGCGACGTGCTGCCGGGCGATGCGACCGCGATGCGACTGCGCCGGCTGCAGGGGCTCTTCGAGCAGAAGCTGATCACGCCGGGCGAGTACGACGCCAAGCGCAAATCGATCATCGACAGCCTGTAGCAAACGCCCCCACCCCGATCTCTCCCCCGCAGGCGGGGAGGGATCGGAGAGGTGGTGCGTCCGTGTTGCCGGTAGGCTACTTGAAGTTCTTGGCGGTGTAGTCGGCGACCTCGTCGGTCACCTTGTCGATCGCCTTGTCGATCGAGCCGCCCATCAGGCTGCTGCCGACCGTGCCGGCGGAGCTGATCTTGGCGACTTCCTTGCCGCGCCGGTCGGTGTAGATCGCCTCGACCGTGAGCGCGCCGCCCTTGCCGGAGACGTTGTTGAATGACCAGCGCGAGGACCCGTCGCCGCCGTTAAACTCGACGACGCGATAGGTCAGCTTGAGGTTGTTGCCCTTGCCGAAGCCGCCGGGCTTGTAGAGCTTCGCCGTCAGCTTCTCGCGGAGCTGCTCGACCACTTCCGGCGGGCAGTCGACCGTCGGCCTCGCCTCCTGCAGCGTGATCGCGGCGACCTTGACCGGCTGCGCCGCCGAGTTCTCCACCGTCGTCTTGGCGCCGCTGCAGGCAGCGAGCGCCAAGCCGATGGCCGCCACCGCGGCCGTCCCCATCGCGCCCCTAAGGACGCCCGTCCTGTCTTTGCCTGGCATTTGACCCTCCTCGATCTAGCGCCTGCTGGCCACCAGTAGACGGATGCGTGGTTTCGAGCAGGTTAATCGCGTTCCGGTTCTTTCGGCCGGGTGCGAAACGGCCCTGGACAAGCAGCCCGGACTTGCCTTACGTTAACGTCAACGAATTAACGTATACGGTATTGGCATGTCGGTTCAGT
This sequence comes from Allostellaceae bacterium, assembly GCA_036383115.1. GTDB lineage: Bacteria > Pseudomonadota > Alphaproteobacteria > ATCC43930 > CGMCC-115725 > DAHUYF01. The sequence continues at coordinate 2,575 of DASVOY010000539.1, read as the reverse complement.
CTTGGCGCGGAGCGGCCGCAGAGATCGAGGCGCCGCGGCTCTACTCGATCGGCGATCTCGCCGGCGAGTTCGCGCTGTCGGCGCGTGCCATCCGCTTCTATGAGGATCATGGGCTGCTGTCGCCGCAGCGCATCGGCGGCAACCGGGTCTACGGCGCCCGCGACCGTGCGCGCCTCCAGCTCATCCTGCGCGGCAAGCGCCTGGGATTCGCTCTCGCCGACATCAAGGAGCTGCTCGATCTCTACGATGTCGACCCCGATCACCTCGAGCAGCTGCGCGCCACTCTGGCGAAGGGGCGCGAGCGTATCGCCGAGCTCGAGCGCCAGCAGCAGGAGATCGCGCTCACGCTCCGGGAGCTGCGCGACATCGGCGCACATATCGAAGAACGCATCCGCCAGAAAGAGGCCACGCCACGCGCGGGCGGCCGGAAAGGAACCGCACCATGAAGAATGTCGTCATCGCCGGCTATGCCCGCTCGCCCTTCCACTTCGCCAAGAAGGGCGCGCTCGCGCGGGTGCGGCCCGACGAGCTGGCGGCCCAGGTGATCGCCGCGCTGGTCGAGCGGACCAAGGTCGATCCCAAGGAGATCGAGGACGTCATCGTCGGCTGCGCCATCCCCGAAGGCGAGCAAGGGCTCAACATCGGCCGCATCGTCGGCTTCCTCGCGCATCTGCCGCTGAACGTCGCCGGCGCCACGGTGAACCGCTTCTGCGGCTCCTCGATGCAGGCGATCCACATGGCGGCCGGCGCGATCCAGCTCGATGCCGGCGAGGCCTTCATCTGCGCCGGCGTCGAATCGATGACGCGCGTGCCGATGACGGGATTCAACCCTCTGCCCCATCCCGGCCTGGCCAAGGAATTCCCGCAAGCCTACATCTCGATGGGCCAGACCGCCGAGAACGTCGCGCGCAAATACCAGGTGACGCGCCAGCAGCAGCAGGAGCTCGCGGTGCAGAGCCACCAGAAGGCGGCATCCGCGCAAGCCGCCGGCAAGCTCAAGGATGAGATCGTGCCGATCAAATCCAAGGACGGCACGGTCGAGCAGGATGGCTGCATCCGTCCCGACACGACGCAGGAGGCGCTTTCCGGGTTGCAGCCGGCCTTCGACGCCGAGGGCACGGTGACCGCCGGCACGGCCTCGCCATTGACCGACGGCGCCGCGGCGGTGCTGGTCACGACCGAGGAGTACGCCAGGCGCAACAACTTGCCGATCCTGGCGCGCTTGAAAAGCATCGCCGTCGCCGGCTGCGCGCCGGAGCTCATGGGCATCGGCCCGGTGCCGGCGGCGCAGAAGGCGTTGAAGCGCGCCGGCCTCGCCATCAAGGACATCGACATCGTCGAGATCAACGAGGCCTTCGCCTCGCAGGCCATCGCCTGCATGCGCGAGCTCGGCATCGACGAGCAGAAGGCCAACCTTGACGGCGGCGCCATCGCCTTGGGTCATCCGCTGGGGGCCACGGGCGCGCGGATCACCGGCAAGGCCGCGTCGCTGTTGAAGCGCGAAGGCAAGCGCTACGCGCTCGCCACGCAATGCATCGGCGGCGGCCAAGGCATCGCCACCATCCTCGAGAGCGCGTGAGCTGAACCCATGGCCATCAACAAAGTCGCGGTCATCGGCTCGGGCGTGATGGGCGGCGGCATCGCCGCGCATGTCGCCAATGCCGGCGTGCCCGTGCTGCTGCTCGACATCGTGCCGGCCGGCGCCAAGAGCCGCAATGTGGTCGCCGAGGGCGCGATCGAGCGCCTGCTCAAGACCGATCCGGCGCCGCTCATGCACCGCGACAACGCGCGCCTCATCACGCCGGGCAATCTCGAGGACGATCTCGCCAAGCTCGCCGAGTGCGACTGGATCGTCGAGGTCGTGCTGGAGAAGCTCGAGGTCAAGCACGCGACCTTCGCGAAGATCGAGAAGCACCGCAAGGAAGGCTCGATCGTCTCCTCCAACACCTCGACGATCCCGCTCCGGGATCTCGTCGAGGGCATGCCCGAGCGCTTCCAGCGCGACTTCCTCATCACCCATTTCTTCAACCCGCCGCGCTACATGCGCCTGCTCGAGATCGTCAGAGGGCCGAAGACGCGCGACGATGCGGTGAAGACCATCGAAGAGTTCTGCGACGTGAGGCTCGGCAAGGGCGTGATCCACGCCAAGGACACGCCGGGCTTCATCGCCAACCGCATCGGCGGCATGTGGATCCAGTCGGCGCTGCAGGCGGCGTTCGATCTCGGCCTCACCGTCGAGGAGGCCGACGCGATCATGGGCCGGCCCTTCGGCATGCCGCGCACCGGCATCTTCGGCCTGATGGATCTCGTTGGCATCGATCTCGGGCCGCAGGTCGCGGCGAGCATGCAGCGCACGCTGAAGCCGGACGATGCCTATCTCCGTCTCTACAAGGACCGGCCGCTCATCGCCCGGATGATCGCCGATGGCTACACCGGCCGCAAAGGCAAGGGCGGCTTCTACCGCATGACCAGGACGGCCGAAGGCCGTGTGAAGGAGGCGATCGACCTCCAGACCGGCGCCTATCGCCCGACCGCCGATCCGATGCTCGCGAGCACGCGCGAGCGCAAGCCCGAG
>DASVOY010000538.1:0-6162 GCA_036383115.1 Allostellaceae bacterium | reverse complement strand
AGCGCGAGCAGACGCTGAACCAGTTGCTCGTGGAGATGGACGGTTTCGAGACCAATTCGGGCGTGATCGTGATTGCCGCGACCAACCGGCCCGACGTGCTCGACCCGGCGCTGATGCGTCCGGGCCGCTTCGACCGCCAGGTCGTCGTGCCGCTGCCCGACATCCGCGGCCGCGAGCAGATCCTGCTGGTCCATATGCGCAAGGTGCCGGTCGCCGGCGACGTCAAGGCCGAGGTCATCGCGCGCGGCACGCCGGGCTTTTCCGGCGCCGATCTCGCCAATCTGGTCAACGAGGCCGCGCTGATCGCCACCCGCCGCCGCGGAGAGACGATCACCATGGCCGACTTCACCGGCGCGGTGGAGCGCATGGTTGCCGGGCTTGAGAAGCGCAAGCGCGTACTCAACGCAAAGGAGCGCCGGGTCGTCGCCCATCACGAGATGGGCCACGCAATTGCGGCGATGTCGCTCCCCGGTGTCGACACGGTGCACAAGGTATCGATCATCCCGCGCGGCATCGGCGCGCTCGGCTACACCATCCAGCGCCCGAGCGAGGACCGCTTCATCATGACGCGCGAGGAGCTCGAGAACCGCATGGCGGTGCTGCTTGGCGGGCGCGCCGCCGAGCATATCGTGTTCAACCACTTCTCGACCGGTGCGGCCGATGATCTCTCTAAGGTCACGAGCATCGCGCGCGACATGGTCACGCGCTACGGCATGGAGGCAAAGCTCGGGCCAGTTTCCTACGATGCCGAGCGCCCGAGCTTCCTGGCGGGCGTCCCCTCGCCCGCTGGTTGGCACGAGCGGAGCTTCAGTGACCGGACGGCGCATGCCATCGACCAAGCCGTGCAGCATATCGTCGAGGACGCCTTTGCGCGCATCGTCGCCCTGCTCGAGCAGCAGCGGCACGTGCTGGAACATGGCGCTGCCTTGCTGCTAGAGAGAGAGACGCTCGATGAAACGGATCTCAAGGGGCTGCAGGAGCTGCTGCGGGCGGCGAGCGCGGACATCGCAGCACAATAGGGAGACCGCGGCCAGCACATGACAACGCCCGCCGGCACCTGCCACGTATGGCCGGCCGCAGCTGGTCGATTCGCTTGTCCGCTCGTTTCCACCAGAAGCCGCCGACGGTGCGCGGGACCGTCGCACTACAGTGCGCACGAGCCCGGCCCTGAGGTCACGAGACCGCGTTTTTCAGCAGTGGAATGAGCGTCCGGGCGGACCTGGCATTCCCAACGGATACCGAGGTCCGCATCCGCGTGCCAAGCTCGCTGAGCCGGACATGCCGTGTCTTCATCGCAGCGTGTAAAGGTATGCCGCGATGTCGCGTGCGTCCTGCGGGGTGACGCCCATGTCGGGCATGGCGTTGCCGGGGACCACCTGCTGCGGCTGCCGCAGCCACGTCATCATGTTGTCGGGCGTGTTGCGCAGCAAGCCGGCGAGATAGATGCGGCGACCGATCATCGTCAGGGGAGGACCGACGATGCCGTCGGCGCCGGCGATTCCGGGCACGACGTGGCAGGCGCCGCAGCCATAGTCCCGGATGAGACTGGCGCCGCGCTCGGGATTGCCGCCGAAGCTCGGGGCCCGATCCTGGGCGAACAGCGTTTGCGTCTGCGCGCGCGCCGTCTCGCCGAGGCCAGCGACGCCGGCCACCAGCGCCAGCGCCAGGACCGGCAGCAGCGCCTTCTGGTCCATCGGCAGGGACACGCGCCGCTCGGACTCGCGCAGCCAGCGCAGGAACACCCATTGCACAGCGGCGAGATAGACCATCCCGGCCGGGATCCACATGATGACGCCGGCGATCTGCTGATCCTCGAGCAGCGTCAATCCCCAGGCGGCGGCGCCCGCCTCATGGACGGGATAGAACGGTCGCGGCGCGAGGAAGATGAGGGCGCCAGGCAGGCTGCTGAAGACGGCCGTGGTCGCGACGAACACCAAGGTTGCGCCATAGCCGATGCGTCGGCGTCCGCCGGGCTCGATGATGATCGTCCAGAACATCAATGCCGTGACGAAGAAGCTGAGATGCTCGACAGCATGCACGAGCTCGTGGCGTAACGCCCACTGATAGGGAGCGGGCAGATGCCAGAACGCGAAGGAGCCGCTGAGCAGCAGCCACACCAACATCGGGCTCATCAGCCACGCCACGCCGCGGCCGAGCCCGGAACCGGTCCAGACGCGGCCGATGCGCTTGCGCAGCTTCGGCGCGAACGCCCAGACGAAGACGATGGCAGGTCTGCCGGCGACGAGGAGCGGCGGTGCCACCAGCATCAGCAGCAGATGCTGCACCATGTGCGCGGCGAACAGATCTTCGCCCATCGCATCGAGCGGCGACACGAGCGCGATGACGAGAACGAGCATGCCGGCGGCGAAGGCGGCGACCTCGGCGGAGCCGACCACGCGGTCGAGCCCGTCCCTGCGGCGCATGCGCAGCAGCCCCGCGACATACCACGCAATGGCGGTGCCAAGGCTGCACAACACCCAGGGCTGCCGACTCCATCCGAGGTCAGGGGAGCCGCCCAGCGCCACGGTGTGCGCAAAGGCGTGCCCGGCGACGGCGCCGGCCAACATGACGGACAGGGCGGCAACGGTCAGTAAGCGCATAGCGGCTCAAAGATATAGATCAGGACGCCGGCGGCAGTCGCGATGAAGAACAGCACACTGAAGGCCATGCCGATGAGGCTGAGATACCGTGTACGCCCCTCGCCGGCTTCCATGAGATGGTGCTCATGGCCTTCCGACTCGCGTCCGGAGGCTCGCCAGCTGCGATACGCGACGACGAAGCCGCTGAGGCAGACGGCGAGGGTGAGCCAATAGAAAGCGAATGTCAGCCAGAATACGAATCCCAGCCCGGGCTGCGCCTCCGACAGCGGGTGGTCGCCAGGATAGCAGGCATAGCTCACCAGGCCGTAATCGACCATGAAATTCCCGGCCCACATGATCGGCGCGGCGAAGAGCCCATAGAACAGTGCGAACAGCCCGACCCGCTCGCGGTGGGGGGCGGGGTGCTTCGACTCGCTGTAGGCGACGTAGTCCGTCATGATGCGCCTAGGTCAGGTACGGCGTGCCGTAGAGAACGAAGAACACGGCCAGCCAGACGATCGCGAGGAAATACCAATAGAGAGCGCCGATGGTAATCGGGAGATGGCGGATCGCGTCGAAATAGCCGAGCGCCGTCCACACCGACAGGCAGACGAACATGATCCATCCGACCACGACATGCGCGAGATGGAAGCCGCCGATGGTGAAGAAGATCGAGCTGTAGGCGCTGCCGGAGAACGTGAACGGCTTGCTGGACCACTCGATGAGTTGGAGGGCGATGAAGCCGGCGCCGAGCACGACGGTGGCGACCAGGGCGAGCAGCGCCTGCAGTATCGCGCCGCGGCTCACCGAGCGGCTCGCCCACCATGCCGTCGCGCAGCCGATAAGGATGACGGCCGATTGCGGCGCGGAATAGGTGAAATCGGGCAGGCGCCCCGGCACCCATTCGGCCTGGGGCTGGATGGAGAAGTAGAAATAGACGAAGAACAGGTAGGCGAAGATCGACGCCTCGGACAGCACGAGAAAGCACGCGCCCCACCAGCCCGAGCCGCGGTAGCCGGCGCTGCCGACGGGAAGCGGCGCGCGGCGGCTGACAAGGGCGTCGCTCATGCCGCCGCGCTCGCTTTTTCGCCGACTTCGGCGCGAGGCCAGAGCCAGGCGATCCCGACGACGATGCCGACGCCGGCGGCGGCGGCGGCCAGCGCCCAGATGTGAACGAGCAGGCCAGCGAAGAGCGCCGCCAGGCAGATCATCATCGCGAACGGCATGTAGGATTCGCTGGGCATCTTCAGGATCACGTCCGGCTCGCCGTCCATCGGCGTCACGCCGAGCGTCTCGTGGTGGTCGTCGAGCACCATGCCGCGGTCAAGAACCGACTGGCCATAGCCTTCCTTGAGGCGATCCTCCCAGAGCGGGTGGCGGCTGGCGACGCTTGGGATGACGACGAAGTTGTAGGGCGGCGGCGGGGACGGCACCGACCATTCGAGGGTCGGCGCATCCCAGGGATTGGGCCCGGCGATGGCGCCACGCTTGAGGCTGTAGGCGACGTTGACCAGCAGCGTCAGGATGCCGACGGCGAGGATGAAGGAGCCGATGGTGGTGATGAGGTTGGGTGTGCCCCAACCGAGGCCGCTCGGATAGGTGTAGATTCGGCGCGGCATGCCGTAGAGGCCGCTGATGTGCATCGGAAAGAAGGCGACGTTGAAGCCGATGAACACCAGCCAGAAATTGATCTTGCCCAGGGTCTCGTTCAGCATCCGGCCGCTGAACTTCGGGAACCAGTAGTAGAGGCCGGCGAGCACGCCGAAGAGGTTGATGCCGATCAGCACGTAGTGGAGATGGGCGACGACGAAATAGGTGTCGGTGAGCTGCCAGTCGACCGGCACCGAAGCGGTCATGACGCCGGACACGCCGCCGATCACGAACTCGACGATGAAGGCGGCCATGAACAGGAACGAGGTCGTGAACACCGGCCGGCCGGTCCAGATCGTGGCGACCCAGGCAAAGACCTGCACCGCGCTCGGAATGGTGATGATCACGCTCGCCGCGCTGAAGATCGAGAGCGCCATCACCGGGAGCCCGGTCGCGAACATGTGGTGCACCCACACGCCGAAGCCGAGGATCATGCTGGCGACGGTCGAGAGCACGACGGCGGTATAGCCCACCAGCGGTCGGCGGCAGAAGGTCGGCAGCGCGTCCGACACGATGCCCTGCGCCGGCAGCACGATCATGTAGACCCAGGGATGACCCCACATCCAGAACAGGTGCTGCCACAGCAGCGGCTGCCCGGCAAGGCGCCCGTCCTGGGCGGTATAGAAATGCGCGCCGAAATTGTGGTCGAGCCACAGGAGAAAGAAAGCCAGGCTGACCACGGGAACGGCAAGGACGCCCGCCGCATTGGCGGTCAGGGTGCCCCAGGCGATGATCGGAAAGCGGTTGACCGACATGCCCGGGCAGCGTGTCCGCAACGAGGTGACGATGAAATTGAGCGCGCCCGCCGTGACGGAGATGCCGTTGAAGATCTGCGCAAGACAATAGAAGTCGATATTGAGGCCCGCATTATACGGCTTCGCCGCGTAGGGAACGTAATTGAACCAGCCGGCATTCGGCGCAGCGCCGACGGCAAAGCTCGTGTAGAGGAAGATGCCCGAGGCGAGGAAGATCCAGTAGGAGAACGCGTTGAGGCGCGGGAACGCCATGTCCCGCGAGCCGAAGATCAGCGGCCACAGGTAATTGCTGAAGCCGGAGAGCACGGGGAAGGCATACCATACAATCATGGTGGCCCCGTGCATGGTGAAGAGCTCGTCGTAAGCCTCGGGCGCCAGCAGACGCGAGTCAGGACCGGCGAGCTGGAGCCGCATGATCAGCGCCTCGATGCCGCCGGCGCAGAGGAACGCAAAGGCGGTGACGAGATAGCGGATGCCGATCTCCTTGTGGTCGACGCTCGACAGGAAGCCGCGCAACCCGGGCGGGGTCTCCCACATCTTCTGGAATTTCTCGGCCAAGCCCGGCCGATCGCGCTCGGCGATCTCGGCAACACGTTGGTACTCCGTCGCGGTCGTCACACCCGCCTCCTCATTTGAGCGCCGCCAGGAAGGTTCTGATGTCATTCAGTTCCGGCCCCGACAGCGTCAGCGTCGGCATGTAGTTGCCGGGCTTGATGTGCTGCGGATTCGAGATCCAGCCGGAGAGGTAGCCGATGGTGTTCGGCAGCGTGCCCGCGGCGACCGTCTGGCGCTCCATAAGATGGCTGAGGTCCGGACCGACGCGGCCGCCGGCCGGCGTGCCGCGGACCGCGTGGCACACGGCGCAGTGCCGCATGAAGGCGGCCTCGCCCTGGCGAATCTCGCTGAGCTGCGCCTCGGAACGCGGCATGACCGGACCTTCGAGCTGGTGGCCCCACCACGCCGCGAACGCGTCCGGCGGGTCGGCGACGGCGAGAAGGCCCATATGCGCGTGCTGCTGGCCGCAATATTCGGTGCATTGGCCGCGGTAGATCCCGGGCTTGTCCGCCTGCAGCCAGGTGACATTGCGCTGGCCGGCGATGGTGTCCGTCTTGCCGGCGAGCGCCGGTATCCAGAAGGAATGGATGACGTCGTCGGTGCGCAGCTCGATGCGCACCGGC
>DASVOY010000537.1:0-3308 GCA_036383115.1 Allostellaceae bacterium | reverse complement strand
GGCGCCGGTGACCTTGCCGTGGAAAGTTTTGAAGAGCGCCTCGGCCTCGGCCAGCGTCTTGCCCTTGAGGATCTCGGTCATGAGCGAGGCGGAGGCTTGCGAGATGGCGCAGCCACGGCCCTGGAAGCTCACATCCTTGATGCGCTCGCCGTCGAGCGTGAGATAGACCGTCACCTTGTCGCCGCAGAGCGGGTTGTACCCGTGCGCGAAATGGCTCGGATGCTCCTGCGCGCGGAAATTCCGCGGGCGCTGCCCGTGGTCGAGGATGATGTCCTGGTAGAGGTCGCGGAGATCCATGGTCATGTCACTTTGAACATCTTCTGCGCCGCCTGAATCGCGTCGACCAGTGCGTCGATGTCGCTCTCGTCGTTGTAGACGCCGAGCGAGGCGCGCACCGTGGCGGCGAGGCCGAGCTTATCGAGGAGCGGCTGGGCGCAATGATGCCCGGCGCGCACGGCGACATTGTGCCGGTCGAGAATGGTGGCGACGTCGTGCGGGTGGATGCCGTCGACATGGAAGGAGAGGATGGCGAAGCGCCGCTGTCCCGCGCCGACCACGTTCACTCCCGGCATCGACGAGAGCCGGTCGAGGCCGTAATCGGTGAGCGCCTCCTCATGCGCGAAGATGGCGTCGCGCCCCAGCCCCTCGATGTAGTCGAGCGCGAGCTTGAGGCCGATCGCGCCGGAGATGTCGGGCGTGCCCGCCTCGAAGCGGTGCGGCGGGTCCTGGAAGGTGGTCTTCTCGAAGGTCACCTCGAGGATCATGTCGCCGCCGCCCTGCCAGGGCGGCATCGCGTCGAGCAGCTCCTTCTTGCCGTAGAGCACGCCGATGCCGGTCGGCCCATAGGTCTTGTGGCCGGAGAAGGTATAGAAATCGCAATCGAGCGCGCGCACATCGAGCGGGAGACGCGGCGCCGCCTGGCAGCCGTCGATCAGGACCTTGGCGCCCCGCTCATGGGCGAGCCGCACGATGCCTTCCACCGGCACCATCGCGCCGGTGACGTTCGCCAGATGCGTCACGGCGACGAGCCGCGTGCGCGGACCCAGCAGGCGCTCGAACGCGGCCATGTCGAGTCCGCCCGAGGCATCGATCGGCGCCACCACGAGCTTGCAGCCGATGCGGTCGCGCAGCAGCTGCCAGGGCACGATGTTGGCATGGTGCTCGAGCTCGGTGATGAGGATTTCGTCGCCGGGCTTGAGGAAGGTCGCGCCCCAGCTGTTGGCGACGAGGTTGATGCCCTCGGTGGCGCCGCGCAGGAAGATGATCTCGCTCGCGGAGCCGGCATTGATGAAGCGCCGCACCCGCTCGCGCGCCTCCTCATAGAGCTCGGTCGAGCGCGCGCTCAGGCGATAGACGCCGCGATGCACATTGGCATAGTCGCTGCGATAGAACTCGGCGATCCCGTCGATGACGGCCGCCGGCTTCTGCGCGGAGGCGCCGCTGTCGAGGAAGACGAGGCCGGGATTGCGCTCGAAGATCGGGAAGTCGCGCCGCACCTGGCGCGGATCGAGGGCGCCGCGGGGAACGGAGCGCAAGGGCGTGACGAGCGTCATGGCCGGGTCAAACTCCGCGACGGGCGAGCCAGTGTTGCAGGTGAGTGGTCAGATGGTCGCGCAGCGCGGCGCCGTCAACGGTGGCGATCGCCTCGGTGGCAAAAGCCTCGACCAGCATGCGCCGCGCCTCGGCCTCGCCGATGCCGCGCGAGCGCAGATAGAAAAGCGCCGTCTCGTCGAGGTCGCCGACGGTGGCGCCGTGGCTGCACTTGACGTCGTCGGCGAGGATCTCGAGCTCGGGCTTGGTGTCGACCGTGGCGCGCGGGCTCAGCAGCAGGTTGTGGTTGGCCTGCTCGGCGTCGGTCTTCTGCGCGTCGGGCCGCACCGCGATGCGGCCGAGGAAGACGCCATGCGCACGGTCCTCGACGACGCCCTTCCACAGCTCGCGCGTGACGCCGCCGGGTGCGGCGTGGTCGATCATGACGGCGTTGGTCGCCTCCTGGTCGCCGCGCAGCAGATAGGCGCCGCTGACGCCGCAGCGCGCGCCCTCGCCGGCCAGCGTCGCCAGCATGTCGTACCGCGACAGCCGCGCGCCCAAGGTCAGCGCGAAGCCTTCATAATGCGCATCGGCGCCGAGGGCAGCGCGGACCAGCGCGAAATGGATGGCCTCGCGGCCCTCGTCCTGAAGCCGCATATGCCGCAACGCGGCGCGGTCGGCGACACTGACGGCAGTGACCGCATTGGTCCAGTACGCGCCCTCGCCGGCAAAGCTCTCGACCACCGTCGCGCTGCTGCCCTCCTCGAGCTGGATGAGGTTGCGCAGATGGTGGGCATGCGGCTGGGCCGCGCGCCCGAGATGGACGATCTGAACCGGCTCCTCGAGCACCACGCCCGGCGCGAGCGCCAGCACGAAGCCGTCCACGAAGAACGCGGCGTTCAAAGACGCGAAGGGCTGCGCGCCGAGCACGTCGCTCTCGTCGAGGACCGCCTCGAGCAGGTCCGGCCGCTCGCCGAGCGTGCGCCGCGTCGAGGCGAGCCATCCGCCGGCCGGCAATTCGCCCAAGGTCGACAGCCCCGGCGCGAAGCGGCCGTTGACAAAGACGAGGATGAGCCGATGCCCCTGGCCTTTGAGGCGATAGGGATCGAGGGTCTGGTGGGCGATGGAAACGGTGCTGGGGGCCGGCCCGAAGCTGGTGCCCTGGAGCGGGCGCAGATTGGTGAAGCGCCACGCCTCCTGCCGCCGCGTCGGAAACCCCAGCTCGCCGAAGCGCTGCAGCGCCGCCTCGCGGCGGGCGGCGAGCCAGTCAGGCTCGTCCGCATGGGGCGGGCGGGCGCGGAACGCGTCGAAATAGGGCGCCGTCTCGGTCTTGACGAGTGTCATGGCGCAGCCTCCGCGCACGCCCTCAATCCGCCGCATCGCCGAACATCGCGTAGCCGCTCTTCTCGAGCTCGACGGCAAGGGTCTTGTCGCCGGACTTCACGATGCGGCCGTCGCTCAGCACGTGCACGCGGTCGGGCTCGACGTAGTCGAGGAGGCGCTGGTAATGCGTGATCATGACCATGGCGCGGTCGGGCGCGCGCAGCCGGTTGATGCCGTTGGCGACGACCCGGAGCGCGTCGATGTCGAGGCCGCTGTCGGTCTCGTCGAGGATGGCGAGCCTGGGCTCCAGCATCGCCATCTGGAAGATCTCGTTGCGCTTCTTCTCGCCGCCGGAAAAGCCGACATTGACGCCGCGGCGCAGCATGTCCTGGGGGATGCTGAGCGACTTTGCGACCTCGCGGACCTTCTTCAAGAAGTCCGGCGTCGAATATTCG
>DASVOY010000536.1:0-5127 GCA_036383115.1 Allostellaceae bacterium | reverse complement strand
AAGGTCCGGGTCAAGATCCTGGTGCCGGAGAGCATCCAGGTCGCGAGCCTGGCGCGCGGCAATGGCGGCGATGCCAAGTTGGCCGACGACGCGCCGCGCGCCGCGCCGCGCGAGCCGGTGATGGCCGAGGCGCTGACGCCGACGCCGGGCGTGCGGGTGGCCTCGACGGAGCCGGCGGCGCTGTCGCGTCCGGCAGCATCGCCAACGCCGCAGCCCGTAGCGCTGCCGCCGGTTTCGGAGAAGGTCACCGTGGTTCCGGTGAAGACGACGCAGATCTATATTCAGGCCGGCGCCTATGCCGTTGCGGGCAACGCGCTCAGGGTGAAGGCGCGGCTGGACGCGCTCGGGCCGGTCAATGTCTACGGCGCGCGCGTCAACGGCGTCGATCTCTACCGCGTCCGGCTCGGGCCCATCGGCAGCGTCGACGAGGCCGACAAGCTCCTCGGCCGTGTCGTCGACGCCGGCCTCGCCGAGGCGCAGATCGTCGTCTATTGATGTTGCGCCCGGTCAACATAGTTTCGTTTTCGGCGCAATCCCCGGCCGTGGCGGGATCGCCCGGCACCATCAGCTCAAATCCGGATCGAACCGAGAGTGGACGCATGAAGAGCCTTCTGCTTCGCATTGTTCCCTGGGGATTTTTCGCCGTCGCGGTCGCTCTGGCCAACCCTGCCGACGCCGGCCGCCCGAGCTTCGACACCAGTGCGCGCAACGCCATCGTCATCGACTATCAGACCGGCGCCGTGCTGCTCGACAAGAACGCCGATCAGCACATGCCGACGGCGTCGATGAGCAAGATCATGACGGCCTACACCGTCTACACCTATCTGCGGGACGGCAAGGTCAAGCTCGACGACATGCTGCCGGTAAGCGAAAAGGCGTGGCGCACCGGGCTCGGCGGCGACCAGTCGCGGATGTTCGTGCCTTATCCCGGACGGGTGAAGGTCGAGGATCTGCTGCGCGGCATGATCGTGCAGTCCGGCAACGACGCCTGCGTGGTGCTGGCCGAGGGTCTCGCGGGGAGCGAGGCCGCCTTCGTCGAGAAAATGAACGAGACGGCGCAGTCGATCGGCCTCAAGGACAGCCACTTCGCCAATGTGCACGGCCTGCCCGCGCCCGACCATTACATGACGCCGCGCGATCTCGCCACCTTGTCGCGGCGTCTCATCCAGGACTTCCCGCAATACTACCGGTACGAGGCGGAGAAGGACTTCACCTACAACGGCATCAAGCAGGGCAACCGCAACCCGCTGCTCTACAAGGATCTCGGCGCCGACGGCATCAAGACCGGGCATACCGAGGAGGCGGGATTTGGCCTCGTCGGCTCGGCCGTGCGCAGCGGCCGGCGGATCATCTTCGTGCTCTCGGGCATGAAGAGCATGAAGGAGCGTTCGCAGGAGAGCGAGCGCGTGCTCGAATGGGCCTATCGCGAGTTCGCCAACTACACCATCGCCAAGGCCGGCCAGCCGATCGACGATGCGCCGGTGTGGCTCGGCGCCACGGCCAAGGTGCCGGCCGCCGCCGCCAATGACGTGCTGGTGACGCTGCCGCGCAGCGCGCGCCGCGACATGAAGGTCATGGCGGTCTATGACCAGGCGGCCAAGGCGCCGATCACGGTGGGCCAAGCCGTCGGCAAGCTGGTCGTCACCGCGCCCGAAACCGATCCGATCGAGGTGCCGCTGATGGCGACGCAGCCGGTGGAGCGGCTCAATGCCTTCGGCCGCGTCGCCGCCGGCGCCGGCTATCTGCTGTGGGGAAAGAAGCACTGAAGCGCGGCCGCTTCATCACCATCGAAGGCGGGGAGGGCGCCGGCAAGTCCACCCAGGCGGGGCTTCTCGTCGATGCGCTATCCCGCGCCGGCATCGCCGCCCTGCGCACGCGCGAGCCGGGCGGCGCGCCGGGCGCCGAGGATATCCGCCGCCTGCTGGTCGAGGGCGATGCCGCGCGCTGGGATGCGCCGAGCGAGGCGCTGCTCATGGTCGCGGCGCGGCGCAGCCATCTCACCGCCGCCATCTGGCCGGCGCTCGAGCGCGGGGAATGGGTGGTGTGCGACCGTTTCGCCGATTCGACGCTCGCCTATCAGGGCTATGGCGGCGGCGTGCCCCTGGCCGACCTCGAGGCGCTCCACCGCATGATCGCCGGCGACTTCGCGCCCGACCTCACCCTGATCCTCGACCTGCCGGTCGATGTCGGCCTCAAGCGCACCGCGGCTCGTTCCGGCAGCGAAACACGCTTCGAGCGCATGGACCGGGGCTTCCACGAGCGGCTGCGCCAGGGCTTCCTGGACATTGCCCGGCGCGAGCCCCGGCGCTGCGTCGTCATCGACGCGCAGGGCGGGGTGGGGGCGGTTCACCAAGCTATGCTTGCCGCCGTGCGCGAGCGGCTCCAGGCGAAGCTGTAGCGACACTCCCGCGCGCCCTCCGGCAGATCGCCAGTGGCCCCCTCACCCCGACCCTCTCCCGCAAGGGGAGAGGGGGAAGAGCGGCGCCCTTTTTCCCTCGCCCCTTGCGGGAGAGGGAGGGGCCCATCGCGGAGCGATGGGAGGGTGAGGGGGCATTTCGGCTGCCATCCCCGCCGCGCTATGATGCGCGGCGATGAGCGACGACATCCAAGACATTGACGACGCCGAAGAGGCGCAAGAAACGGGCGGCGAGCCGCAGGCGGTGGCGCCGCCGCGCGAGAATCCGCTGCTGCTCGGCCATGAGGCGGCGGAGGAGGTGCTGCTCCAGGCCTATCGCTCGGGCCGCCTCCCGCATGCCTGGCTGCTCAGCGGTCCGCGCGGCATCGGCAAGGCGACGCTCGCCTTCCGCTTCGCCCGCTTCCTCTTCGCGCAGGCCACTTCCGCTACCGGCCTGTTCGCGCTCACGCCGGCCGCACTGGCGATCGAGCCGGGCCATCCGGTCTTTCGCCGCGTCGCCTCGGGCGGGCACGCCGATCTGCTCGTGGTCGAGCGCGGCTTCGATCCCAAGCGCAAGAAGCTCAGGAGCGAGATCGTCGTCGACGACACGCGCGGCATCGCCGGGTTCCTGCGCCTCACCCCGGCCGAAGGCGGCTGGCGGGTCGTGATCGTCGATGGCGCCGACATGATGAACCGCAATGCCGCCAATGCCTTATTGAAGATCCTTGAAGAGCCACCGCAGCGGGCGCTGCTGCTGCTGGTGAGCGACAATCCCGGCCGGCTGCTGCCTACCATACGCTCGCGCTGCCGCATCCTGGCGTTGAAGCCGCTGGCGGAGGCCGAGGTGCGCGAGGCGCTCGCGCGCTACCGGCCCGACCTTTCCGCCGGCGATCGCGCGGCGCTGGCGCGGCTCGCCGAGGGCAGCATCGGCCGGGCGCTCGATCTCGCCGCCGCCGGCGGGCTCGGCCTTTACCGCAGCCTCGTGCGGCTGCTCGAGGGCTTGCCCGCGCTCGACGGCGCAGCGCTGCACGCCCTGGCCGACCGGCTCGCCCGCGGCGACGGCGAGGACGCCTTCCGCATGACCGCCGAGCTGCTGCCCGGCTGGGTCGCGCGCATGGTGGCGCTCGCGGCGGGCGAGGGCGAAGGCGCCGCGCTGCCGGGCGAGGCCGAGATCATGCGCCGCCTCGCGGGACGGCGCGGTCTTGATCAATGGGTTGAGGTATGGGAGAAAATCACCCATCTCTTTGCCCTGGCGGACAGCGTCAACCTCGACCGCAAGCAGGTCGTGCTGAACGCCTATTTCGCGCTCGCGGAGGCGGCCCGGTGAGCCCGCTTCCTGCGCCCTCCCAGGAGACATTATGCCCGGCGGCAAGCCCTATTACCTGACGACGCCGATCTATTACGTGAACGACGCGCCGCACATCGGCCACGCCTATACCACGGTGGCCTGCGATGCGCTGGCGCGCTTCATGCGGCTCGACGGAAGGCGGGTGAAGTTCCTCACCGGCACAGATGAGCACGGCCAGAAGGTCGAAAAATCGGCGCGCTCCGCCGGGCTCGACCCGCAGACCTTCTGCGACCGCGTCTCGCAGAATTTCCGCGACATGACGCGGCTGATGGACATCAGCAACGACGACTTCATTCGCACCACCGAGCCGCGCCATGTCAGGGGCGTGCAGGCGCTGTGGCAGGAGCTGCAGCGGCGCGGCGAGATCTATCTCGGCCGGTTCGCCGGCTGGTACTCCGTGCGCGACGAGGCCTTCTATGAGGAGAGCGAGCTCGTCGACGGCAAGGCGCCGACCGGCGCCGAGGTGGAATGGGTCGAGGAGGAGAACTATTTCTTCCGCCTGTCCGCCTGGCAGGATCGGCTGCTGAAATTCTATGACGAGAATCCCGACTTCATCGCGCCGCGCGCCCGACGCAACGAAGTCATCAGCTTCGTCAAGGGCGGCTTGCGCGATCTGTCGATCTCCCGCACCAGCTTCACATGGGGCATTCCCGTGCCCGGCGACGAGAAGCATGTGGTCTATGTCTGGCTCGACGCCCTCGCCAACTACATCACCGCGCTGGGTTATCCGGAGACGAAAACCGGTGACTTTCCAGTATTCTGGCCGGCCGATCTTCACATGGTGGGCAAGGATATCATCCGCTTCCATTGCGTCTATTGGCCGGCCTTCCTGATGGGCGCGAGCCTTGCGCCGCCGAAGCGGGTCTTCGCTCATGGCTGGTGGACGGTCGAGGGCCAGAAGATGTCGAAGTCGCTCGGCAACTTCATCCCGCCGCAGCAACTCGTCGAGCAGTACGGCGTCGATGCCGTGCGCTACTTCATGCTGCGCGAGCTGCCTTTCGGCAGCGACGGCGATTTCTCGCGCCGCGCCGTGGTCAACCGCATCAACGGCGACCTCGCCAATGGTTTCGGCAATCTGGCGCAGCGCGTCCTGTCGATGATCAACCGCAATTGCGAGGCGCGGGTGCCGGAGCCGGGACCGCTCGCCGCAGCCGATACCGCATTGCTGGAGGCGGCGAGGGGCCTGCTGCCGAGGCTGCGCGCCGATTTTGCCGAGCAGGCGTTCCATCGCGCGCTCGATGCCCTGTGGCAGGTCGTGGGCGACGCCGACCGCTATGTCGCCGAGCAGGCGCCCTGGACTCTGAAGAAGAGCGATCCCACGCGGATGGAGACGGTTCTTTATGTGCTGGCCGAGGTGATCCGCCACCTCGCCATCCTGGTGCAG
>DASVOY010000535.1:0-5130 GCA_036383115.1 Allostellaceae bacterium | reverse complement strand
CCATATCCATCGCATCCGCCATGTGCCGGGGATTATCGTCCAGGGCCGCTACGACATGGTCTGCCCGATCGTCAGCGCCGACGAGCTCGCCCGCGCCTGGCCGGAGGCCGAATACGTGATCGTCGCCGACGCCGGCCACTCCGCCATGGAGCCGGGCATCCGCGCCCGCCTCGTCGCCGCCACCGAGAAGCTGCGGCGGCTTCTCTAGGCTCCGGCCCCAGGTCGCTAGCCAGCGTGAGGAGCCATCTTAAGATGTCGCGGGTGGCACGGGCGGACAGGGGCTTGCGAATCGGCACCACCGCCGCGATCGGCGCGGCGCTGGCGCTGCTTCTTGCATCGCCGGTCGCATGGGCCGAGGACCCGGCCCTCCTGGCGGTCGGCCTTGGCGTCTACGACCTGGAGGATCACTCCCAGAGGCAGGTGCAGCTTCGGGTCGAGTACCGCTTCGCCGAGCACTTCCTTTCCATCGTCAGTCCAGTGGCCGGCGCGCTCGTCACCAACAGGCAATCGTTTTACGGCTACGGCGGGGTGCGCCTGGATCTCGCCGTCGGCCAGCATTTTGTCCTGATGCCCGTGGCGGCGATCGGCTACTGGCGGCGCGGCAATGGCGAGAACCTCGGCTCCGGCGTGGAGTTCAAGACCGGCATTGAGCTCGCCTATCGCTTCGACGATGCG
This sequence comes from Allostellaceae bacterium, assembly GCA_036383115.1. Lineage (GTDB taxonomy): Bacteria > Pseudomonadota > Alphaproteobacteria > ATCC43930 > CGMCC-115725 > DAHUYF01. The sequence continues at coordinate 4,455 of DASVOY010000535.1, read as the reverse complement.
GCGCGGCTCGGCATCGCCTTCGACCACATCTCGAATGCTGGCCTCGGCCTGACGAACCCAGGGGTCGAATCGCTCCTCCTGGTCTATTCGATCCCGCTCGGCGCGGTCAAATAGGCGCGTTAACCGCAATTTAGCGCAATTTGGTTTCGATATCCGGCGGCGCGCCCCGCGAACACGGGTTGCCCGACGTTAACTAGCGCTCAACCGAAAACTGTTATTTGTCGCTTATTGCGGCTTCCGACAGAGCAGCCATCGGGGCGCCGCCTTTGACGTGGAGTAGCGCCTTGCGGAATATCGAGAAACATGTGTTGGTGGTCGACGACTACAACACGATGCGGCGCATCCTGCGCAACCTGCTGTCCCAGATCGGCTTCACCAATGTGGAGGAGGCCGAGGACGGCTCGACGGGCTTGCGCAAGATGCGCGACGGCGCCTTCGGCCTCGTCATCTCCGACTGGAACATGGCGCCGATGTCGGGCCTCGACTTCCTCAAGGAAGTGCGCTCCGACAGCAAGCTCAAGGGCACGCCCTTCATCATGATCACCGCCGAGAGCAAGACCGAGAACGTGGTGGCGGCCAAGGCCGCGGGCGTCAGCAACTACATCGTCAAGCCGTTCAACGCCGACACGCTCAAGCGCAAGATCGAAGCGGTACTGGGCGCGCTCTGACGCGCACGCCCGCCGGTCGAACACCGGAGATCCACCCCAGCTCACGCCGGAAGCTCGGCCCCCTCGCGGCCTACCAGCGTCGCCACGTCCCGCCAGAACGCCTCGCGCTCGACATCGGACTGCTCGCGCGCGAGGAGCGTCATGCGCGCAAGAAAATTGTCGATGAAGTGTGGGGGCGCATTCTCGCGCAGCATGCGCGCAGTGCGCGCCGCGGTGAAGCTGACGACGCTGGCGCTCATCGCCGCGGGCGCCGCCGCGGCTCGGCCTCGACCGGCAGCTCGAGTTCGCGCGTGGCGATGCGCTCCGCCCGTCGGTGGGCGAGATCGCAGGCGATCATATCGGCGACAAGAAAAACGCTCATGAGCCCGGCGCCCCAGGCGATGACCAGCAATACGGCATCCAACATGCGTCCCCGCTTTTACCCAATGACCCGGAGAGCGAATGAAAGGTGCTACGGACACCTAGTAATGTGCGTATGCCCATTGGACGCCCCGCTTGGTTAACGCGAGGTAAACGCCGATGGCGAAATCCGCCGGGAGGGAAGCGGGGACCATCGGGGGTCATCGGCCGCCCGCCGGTGGACGATCCTGCGGGATCGGGGGGAGACATCGTGCGATCGCTCCGTCCTGCCGCGCCGCGCTGCTCACTTCTTGAGCTTGACCACCGTCCCCTTCAAGGCGACGCCCGCGATGATGCTGCCGGCGTGGCAGTCGAATTCGCTCGTGCTCGTGTAAGTGGCCTGCTTGTAATAGCTCACGATGTTGATGACGGCATTGCCGCCCATCTTGTGGGCGCGCTCGCGCAGTTCCATCAGCGCGGAGAGCATCGCCCAGCGGCAGGCTTCCTCGTCCGGCTTGCCGACCGAGTTTGTTTTCTTGTTGGTGACGAATTCGCCGAAATTCTGCGCAACGGGCGGCGTCTTGCGGTCGCCGAAATAGAAGTCGATGTCGTTGCCTAGCTTGGATTTGAACTCGGGATTCTGCAGGACCTCGTCGATCCGGAGCTTGTACGCGCTGTCACGCGCGTGCGCCGCCGCGGCGAAGACCATGCCGGCCGCCAGCAGGCCGGCGAAGAAGATGCGCATTATGAGTTTCCCTCCGGCAGGCTCGCGAATGGCGTCTCGCCTGACGAAGAGCATGCCAGCCGGGGCATTACCGCCCCGTTAACAACCGGTCGCCGGCGGCGCGCTCGACGATGGCGAGGCGCGCGCCGAGGATTGCCAGACTCGCGACGTGCCCCGGACCGGGGCTCAAGTCGAAGAGATAGGCCGGGGCATCGAGTGGCGTCTCCGCCGTCCAGGACAGCAGCGCCGGCGGCGCGTCGGGAGCGCTGACGGTCAAGGTGGCGGGCGCCACGGCAAGCCCGTCGCCCGTCGCCTTGAGCAACGCCTCCTTGCGCGTCCAGTAGCGCAGCAGCGCCAGGGGCCGGCGGGCCGGCGGCAGCGCCGCCACCACCCGCTGCTCGGTAGCGGAGAGCACGGCGGGCGCGAGGGAGCCGCGGTCGCGCTGCGGCACCAGCCGCTCGACATCGACGCCGAGCTCCGCGCCGCCGCGCGCGACCGCGAGCACCACCCGCTCGCCGGAATGCGACAGAGAGAACTCGATCGCGGCCGCCGGCTCCTGCAGGCGCGGCTTGCCATGGGCGCCGCCGCAGCGCCGGCACACCGCGCTGAAGCCAAGGGCGCCGGCCGGCATGCCGAGAAGGCCGGCGACGACGATGCGCTTCAGCGCATGGGCGGCGAGATAACGCGCGCGGTCGTCCTCGCGCCGGAAGCGCGACCAGCGCTCGCGCTCGCCGGGATCGAGCAGCGGCATGAGATGACCCTGCGCCGCCGCCGCGCTCGCCCACCAGACATGGCATTCGCCCGCCGGCAAGAGCGGGATCGACGACCGGGTGCTCGCTGGCGATGACATGGCTTCCGGATCACGCAGTGACCGCCGCCAGACTATCACATCGACCGGCTCGCTCGCGACCGCGCGCGCCGGGTCGCGGCAAATCACGGCGGCGCCGGGCACCGCGCGTATTTCCGCGCGGGATAGCGGGAGCCGCCTTGCTGCGGCGCGCGGATATCGAACACCAGCACGGGCTCCGGGAAACTCAGCTCCGCCAGCCGGTCTTCCCGGCCCAGGAAGACGTCGGCGGCGAACGGGCGGCCGGGCGCGCCGACACTGCGCACGGCCATGGCATACGGGCGCTGCAACGCGATGGCATAGTCGTTGCGCCAGGCATTGCTGCCTTGATGGAATTCCTCGACGAGGCGCGACGCCTTCACCTCGAAGAGCGCATACGACTTGGCGCAGCGGTTGAGCAGTGTCTGCTGCCGCGCTGGCGCGGGAGCCCCGGTGAACGCGGCGTCCTGATAGCTGATCCAGCGCCCCTTGAGCTGGTCGGCAAGCCCGCCGACCCGGGGCGTCGGCGCCGGCAGCGGCGGCATGGGAGAGGGTGCCGCCTCGGCCGGTCGCGGCGTGGGCGCCGCCTGCGCCGGGGCAGTATCGGCCGGACGTGCCTCGGCCGGCGCGAGGGCACGATCCGGCTCGGCGGCAGCGGTGGCCGGCGCGGCGTCCCCGGCTGCCATGGCGGCCGGCTTGATCCGTTCCTTCATCCTGTCCGAAAGGTCCGCGAGTCCACGTTCGACGAGATCATGCCAGCTGCTCGGGAGCACGATGGCGCTGCCCCCGGTGGCCTCGCCCCTGACCGGCGGCGCGTCGCGGCCGACGAGCGCGTCACCCCTCATGGTCACGAGCGAATCGAATTCGAGCGGGATGGTGTAGCCACCCCGCTCGGACCACGCCCAAAACTGATCGATGTCGAGCGCCAAGGGCAGCGCCTTGGCGTAATACGGCGATGTCTCATCGACCACGGCGTAGCCCGCATCCTGGAGCGCCTTCTGCGCTGCGCTGCGCACGAGGCCGGCCACCGTGATCCCTTCAGGCAGCACGACGTCCCCGAACGCCGTGCCGAGATCGCTGCGCTTGCGCGCGATGGCGCGCGCCGTGACTTGCGGATCGCCGATCTCCGCGGCATTGCCGAGCGAGGGGAGGGAGGGCTCGCGCGGCGCAGGCTCGAACTTGCGGAGGTCGCGCACCTCGGTGATCTTCGCAAAGGCCTTGTCCTCGCCGCGGCCGCCGGCGAGCGGCTGCACATCGATCACCGAGCGACCGGTCACGCAGGCCGATAGTGCCAGCCCGAGAAATACCGGAAGGGCGACCGCGCGGCAGCGCGCGACCGCGCGCTGCGCCGGATGTTGCCTGCTGCAAGACATGGACGCCCCCCGCGACTGCGTACCGGCGGCGGCTGCCGCGTCTGGTCCCCGCGACCGCGAGCCTCGCCAATAACAGCGGCAGAATGGTTAAAAATGGGCGAATCCGCCGTCGGATGTGCCGGGATCGCCGACGCGATTTCGCTTGACGCTGCGCGCGCCGTTATCGAGCCTCGGATCATGACCCGCACGCTCCTTCCCGCCGTCGCGAAGTCACGCCGATGGCCGGTCGGTCTGCTCTCGGCGCTGCTGCTGCTGGCGCCGCTCGCGCGCGCTGCCGAGAGCGACCTGGAGGTAGAGGCGCTGCGCGAGCAGCATTTCTGCGAGATCCTCGATTATCTTACCGCAATCCGGAGTCACCCGCCGACGCCGAGCGACCGTTATCTCGTCATCGACACCGCGGAGCGGCCGGGCTACGTGCAAGGCCTGTTCGACAGCAAGGACCGGCGCATCCTGTGCGAGGCCGCCTCGGGCTTCTACGAGAAGCCGCGCGCCCGCCTCGTCGCGCCGAGCGCGCTGCCGGCGCTG
>DASVOY010000534.1:0-6465 GCA_036383115.1 Allostellaceae bacterium | reverse complement strand
CGCGCTCGCCGCCGCGCTCGCCGGTGAGTTCGGCCAACGCCGCATCGAGCGCCTCGGTCAGCTTCTCGCGGTTCATGAGGAGCGCGCGCTGCTCGGCGAGCGCCATCTCCTCGCCGGGTTGCGGGTCGAAGGTGTCGAGTTCGGCGAGGGCGTGGCGCAGGAAATCCTCGTCGGCGCGGGCCGTGGCGAGCGCCGCCTCCGCCGCCTCGCGCTCCTGGGCGATGCCGCGCCAGGCGCGCCAGGCCGACGCGAGCGCGGCCAGATCGGCCCGATAGCCGCCATAGGCGTCGAGCGCGTCGCGGTGCGTCGCCGGGTCGAGCAGGCCCTGCTGCGCGAACTGGCCCTGGACCTCGACCAGCAGCTCGCCGAGCTGCTTCAACAAGCCGACGCTCGCCGGCTGGTCGTCGACGAAGGCGCGGCTGCGCCCATCGGTGCCGACGATCCGGCGCAGCACCAGCGAATCCCCATCGACCGTGAACCCGGCCTCGTCGAGGAGGCGGCGCGCCGGATGCCGGCCGGAGAGGGAGAACTCGGCCGTCACCACCGCCTGCTCGGCGCCGTGCCGGACGAGGCCGCTCTCGGCGCGCATGCCGAGCGCCAATCCCAGGGCATCGAGGAGAATGGACTTGCCGGCGCCGGTCTCGCCGGTCAGCACGCATAGCCCGGCATGGAAGGCGAGATCGAGCCGGTCGATGAGCACGACGTCCCGGATGGTCAGGCCGCGCAGCATCGGATGCCCTGGAGACAAGGCGTGGTTGCCATGGCGCAGGATGATAGCGGCGCAGTGGGCGACAGGCCAGCGGAAGAGGGCAACCTAGAAGATCGACGCCACCGAGCTCATCATCCGCCCGAACCAGCTCTCCGCCGCGTCATTGCTGGCATTGCGGCTCGCGCGCGGATTGGCCTCCGTATTGCCGCCGTTTTCAGCCGTCGTGGCGACCGCGGTGGGCTGCCGCGGCTTCATCAGGGCATAGGTGTCGCCGTACCAGGCGCTGCCGGGATAGTTGTAGCCGAGCACCGCGGCGGTCTTCTGCGCCTCGTCGGCGAGGCCGAGGGAGAGATAGCACTCGGTCAGGCGGTGAAGCGCCTCGGGCACATGCGTCGTCGTCTGGTACTGGTCGACGACGCGCTTGAAGCGGTTGATGGCGGCGAGATAGGAGCCACGCTTCTCGTAGAAGCGGCCGATTTCCATCTCCTTGCCGGCGAGATGGTCGCGCGCTAGATCGATCTTGAGCCGCGCGTCGCGGCCGTACTTGCTGTCGGGGAAGCGGCGCATGACGTCGCCCAGCGCCGCCATCGCCTTCTCCGTCGCCCTCTGGTCGCGCGCGACGTCGGCGATCTGCACATAGTAATCGAGCGCCTTCAGGTAATAGGCGTAAGCGATGTCGCGGTGGCCGGGATGGAGCTGGATGAAGCGGTCGGCGGCGACGATCGATTCGTCGTATTTGCCGGCCTGATAGAGCGCATAGGCCGACATGAGCTGGGCCTTGGTGGCCCAGACCGAATAGGGATGCTGGCGCTCGACCTCGTCGAAGGACTTGGCGGCCTTGTCGTAGGACTTGTCGGACAGCTGGTCCATCGCGGTGTTGTAGAGATCCTCGACCGGCTTCTCGACGTAGCTGTCCTTGCCGGCGCCGCTGCAGGCGGCGAGCAACAGGCCGACCGCGAGGCATGTCCACCGAGGATAGATTCCAAGAATCATAAGCTAGCCCAACTAGAACCGTGAAATGTCATACCTCAGCGTGCGGCGCCCTTATAACATGGCGCGGAACCGGACGGCCACACTTAGAGGCGGGTTCTAGGCGCGGGCGAGCTGCGCCGGCTCTTCCCAGGCCATGGCGGGGAGGCGGCGGGTCAGTTCGCTGAAGCACCAAGCCGACGTATCGGCGAAGAGCGCCTCCAGCAGCCGCAAATTGAGGGCATGGCCGGAGCGCACGCCGCGAAAATGCCCAATCACCGGCGCCCCCGCGAGATAGAGGTCGCCCAGCGCGTCGAGCACCTTGTGGCGCACGAACTCGTCGACGTAGCGCAGCCCCTCGCGGTTGAGCACTCGGTCGCCATTGATCACGACGGCGTTGTCGAGCGAGCCGCCCAGCGCCAGCCCGGCCGCCCGCATCTGGTCGACCTCGTGCAGGAAGCCGAAGGTGCGGGCCCGGCTGATGTCGGCCTTGAAGCTCTCGGGGTCGACGGCAATGGTGATGTCCTGATTGCGGATCGCGTCGCTGGCAAAGTCGATGGCAAAGCTCATCGAGAAGCCGTCATCCGGCATGATCGCCGCCGATTTCCCCTGCACGCCGACGGTCACCGCCTTCAGCACCTTGATGGCGCGGCGCGGCGCGTCCTGCTCGGCCACCCCGGCGCATTCCAGCAGGAAGACGAACGGGGCGGCGCTGCCGTCCATGACCGGCACCTCGGGCCCGTCGAGTTCGATCACGGCGTTGTCGATCTCGAGCCCCGCCAGCGATGCCATGAGATGCTCGATGGTCGCCACCGACACGCCCTCGCCGTCGTCGAGGCGCGTGCACAGCGGCTGCTCCACCGCATTGCGCCAATGCGCCTTGATCTCCGCGCCGGCGAGATCGCTGCGGCGGAAGACGATGCCGGTGCCCGGTGCCGCCGGATGCAAAGTCATGGCGATACGCGCTCCGGTATGGAGGCCGACGCCACGGCAATGAATCGCGGATTTAAGGGTTCTTTGCAGGGCGATCCCCACGTCGTCCATAACAACCCACCAAAAATGCTGACCCCTCTCAGACGCGCGGTAACCTAGGCAACAGCCCTGCCGTTAACAAATCACTCTTTATTACAGTTTATTACACGGAAAGCGTTTACGAATCAGTAACTTATACTGAAGAAATGTCGCAGCCGAAACGACATCGGCGAGCGCCGTGACAGGTCATCAGGCGCGAGTCGGCCGCACTGCAGCATCGAGACCCGCCGGGCGCGTCTCCGGCATGCCGCGCCAGATCAGCAGTGTCGCAGCGAGGCCGACCAGGGCGAGGCCGATGAAAGCGGCGGGATCGCCGAGCCGGTCTGCCGTCCAGCCCGCCAGCGCCGTGCTCAAGGTGCCGCCGATCCCGATGGCGAGGCCGATCACGCCCAGGGCGAAGTTGAAGTGGCCCGACCGCCCTGCGACATCGGCGGTCACCAGCGGCACCAGGACGCCGAAGCATGCGCCGGCGATGCCGTCAAGCAGCTGGATCAGGACGATCCCAATCGGATCGGTGATCAGCGCGAACAGCAGGCCGCGCAGCGGCAGCATGGCGAACCCCAGGAGCAGCGCCGCCCGGCGTCCCCGCACATCGGCGAGCCGCGCAATCGCGGGCGAGAACAGCGCCACCAGAACTTGGGGGAGCACGATGCAGGCGGCGATGAGGAGGCTCGCTTGGCGCCCCACCCCTTTGGTGAGCGCGATGCCTGCAAGCGGCAGCATCGCCGCGTCGGCGAACGTGAAAAGCATGGCACAGACGGCGAGGATGATGAGGCGGCGATCCGCGAGGACCCGACCAAGATGCATCAGCCGCTCCGCGGCGTGTTGGTAGCGGGGCGCCGGCATCCGGTCCCTGACGCGCCACAGCGGCACCAGGGCGGCCAGCGCCGGGATCGTCAGCGCCGCGGTCAAGAAGAATATGGAACGCTGCGACACATAATAGCCGACGGCGCCCATGAGGGCCGCGCCGACGCCGTTGCCGATCGCGGCGTAACGGGCATTGCGGGCGAGCCGCAGGCCGAGCCCGCGCTGCCCCACCAGCGCCAGGCTGATCGCGGCGATCGCCGGACCGAGGGTGCAGCTCGAAAAGCCGTGCAGCACTTCGGCGAGGTAGACGAAGGGGCGCGTCGGCCAGAGCGCGAAGAGGAGCGCGCTCGCGGCGAAAGCGAGGATGCTGACGGCGGCGATGCGGCTCTTGCTGCGCACCATGTCGACGAGAGCGCCCGCCGGCACCTGGCTCGCCATGGCCGTGACCGTCCCGACGCTGAGAGCAAAGCCGATCCCGGTCTGCGTCCATCCTTGGCTCGTCAGATAGACGGCAATGAACGGTCCGAAGCCGGTCTGAATATTGGCGATGAACAGGGTGAGCCAGTCGAGGGCGCGCTGGCAGGAGCGCAGGTTGGCGATGTCGTCATCGGCCGGCGTTTTCCGGCGCGGCCCGATGGCGACCCGGTCATCTCTCGGCATTGGAGGGTGCCGGCGTTCCCGCGGACGGGGGCGGGCCCAGCATGTCGATGGGCTGGCTCGGGTTGACCGGCGCCTTGTACTCGGGCGCGGCCTGCAGCGCGGCCCGGTCCAAGCGGAGGAGCACCTGCCGTTTGGGGTCGCCGGGCTTGAACTCGAGCAGACGCCAGTCGACCGCGATCTTGCGGCTGCCTACCCCGAGGAAGCCGCCGAAATCGATCACCGCCGCCACCGGCCGGCCGGCCTCATCGACGAGCACCTCGACGAGCTGGCCCATATCCTCGCCGGACGGGCCAACCGCCTGCTTGCCAAGCACGCCGATAGCGTCGCCCGGCTTGATCCGCTCGACATTCTTGGGTGCGGGCGGACCCGGTTCGGGCTTGCCGTCCGGCGCCGAAGGACTTGGGGTGGATTGTTGCGCGGTCGCCGCCGGCTCCGGCTGCGCCGCAGCTATGGACGGGAGATTGACGCCTGCGAGGGGCAGCGACAGGAGAAGTATGAACCACGCGACCCGCATTGCGGCCGGACCACCACGCTCGATGTGCAAGGCCCGACATACATGCTCATGACCGATCGCGGCGACAACGTAGCCGGCGATTGATTATCCGCCGGGCAATGCGCGCCTCCGTCCGCTCCGATGCGACCTTGCCATGTCTGGCGGCAAGGTCGCATCCGAGGCGGACAGGCATCAATTGGCCTGGCGGCGGAGGAAGGCGGGGATGTCCAGGACGTCCTCGTCCTTGGCTGGCCGGAGACGATCCGCCGGGTCGAGCGGCCCGAGCCGCGGCTGTGCCGGCTGCGGTTGGGCGGCCCGTGGCGGTGTGGGCTCGGCCTCGCCGGCGCTGCGGCCGCGAGCGACGCCGGTGACCCGCTCGAAGAGGCTCGGGCCACGGCCCTTCGCCGGCTTCTGCGGCGCCCGGCCGCCGTTTTCCATCGCCGCGACCGCATAAGGATCGGGGCCGACGGTAGGCTGGGCGACCGGCGCCGGCCGCGCCGCGACTTCGATGGGGCGCGGGGCGATGAAGGCGCCGCCTTTCACCGCCGCCGTCTCGATCGCCTCGGCCTGCGCCGGCGCGGGCTCCGCCTCGACGGCGACCATCGGCGCGGCGGCCGGGGCCGGCTCGGCGGCAGCGGCGCCATTGCGGCCGCGATCGCTGATGAGCTGGATCACCGGGCGCGGCTGCGCGAGACGCTCGGCGTCGATGCCGGTGGCGACCACCGAGATGCGCATCTTGCCGGCGAGCTTGTCGTCGAAGGTCGAGCCGAAGATGATGTTGGCGTCGGGATCGACCTCCTCGCGGACGCGGTTGGCTGCCTCGTCAACCTCGAACAGCGTCATGTCGGGGCCGCCGGTGATGTTGATGAGGACGCCGCGCGCGCCCTTCATCGAGACGTCCTCGAGCAGCGGATTCGAGATCGCGGCCTCGGCGGCGTCGATGGCGCGCCGGTCGCCCTCGGCCTCGCCGGTGCCCATCATCGCCTTGCCCATCTCGCTCATGACGGCGCGGATGTCGGCGAAGTCGAGGTTGATGAGGCCGGGCATCACCATCAGGTCGGTGACGCCGCGCACGCCCGAATGCAGCACGTCGTCGGCCATTTTGAAGGCGTCAGCGAAGGTCGTGCGCTCGTTCGCCACCCGGAACAGGTTCTGGTTCGGGATGATGATGAGCGTGTCGACGAATTTCTGCAGCTCCTGGATGCCGGCCTCGGCGAGCCGCATGCGGTGCGTGCCCTCGAAATGGAAGGGCTTGGTGATGACGCCCACGGTAAGGATGCCGGCCTCGCGCGCGGCGCGGGCGATGACGGGGGCGGCGCCGGTGCCGGTGCCGCCGCCCATGCCGGCGGTGATGAACACCATGTTCGAGCCCTGGAGCGCGCCCATGATCTCGTCGAGCGTCTCCTCGGCGGCGATGCGGCCGACATCGGGCCGGGAGCCGGCGCCGAGGCCGCGCGTCACGGTGGTGCCGAGCTGGATCTTGTGCTCGGCGACCGACTGCTTCAGCGCCTGCGCGTCGGTGTTGCAGACGACGAATTCGCAGCCGATCAGGTTGGAGCGGATCATGTTGTTGACCGCGTTGCCGCCGGCGCCGCCCACGCCGACCACGGTGATGCGCGGCTTCAGCTCCTGCTCGTCCTTTGGAATGCTCACGTTGATCATCATACCCTCCGCGATGTGCTCGGCGTCTTGTGCCATGTCTGTGCCACCCGTCCCGTTTGGCCCGCCAGCCGCGGCGGGGTTGTTTTGCTAGAAGTTTTCACGGATCCAATGACCGAAGCGGACGAAGAGTCCG
>DASVOY010000533.1:0-2222 GCA_036383115.1 Allostellaceae bacterium | reverse complement strand
TCTTCAATCCGCGGCTCGGGCTCGGCGAAGCCTTCATGGACGGCACGCTGACGGTCGAGGATGCCGGCCTTTATGATTTCCTCGACCTTCTCGCCTCGAACATCAATCTCGCGCCCAAGAACCTGCTGACGCCGCTCTATGACGGCTTCGGCGCCACCTTCCGCTTCTTCCAGCAATACAATCCGCTGAGCCGGGCGCGGCGGAACGTGGCGCATCACTACGATCTCTCGGGCGCGCTCTACGAGCTCTTCCTCGATTCCGACCGGCAATACTCCTGCGCCTATTTCACCGACACCGACCAGACGATCGAGCAGGCGCAGGCCGCCAAGAAGCGCCACATCGCCGCGAAGCTTCTGCTCGCGCCCGGCCAGAAGGTGCTCGACATCGGCAGCGGCTGGGGCGGACTCGCCCTCTATCTCGCCAAGGAATGCGACGTCTCCGTCACGGGACTCACGCTCTCGACGGAGCAGCTCAAGGTGGCCCGACGCCGCGCCGCCGCAGCCGGCCTCGCCGACCGGGTGCGCTTCGAGCTGTGCGATTACCGCGAGGCGCAGGGCCGCTACGATCGCATCGTCTCGGTCGGCATGTTCGAGCATGTCGGCGTCGTCCACTACCCCACCTTCTTCCGCAAGGTGAAGGAGCTCTTGAGCGAGGACGGCGTGACGCTCCTCCATTCGATCGGCCGGCACGACGGCCCGGCCAGCACCAACCCATGGGTGCGCAAGTACATCTTTCCGGGCGGCTACTCGCCGGCGATCTCCGAGGTGGTGCCGGTGATCGAGCGGCTCGGCCTGTGGATCACCGACATCGAGATCCTGCGGCTCCATTACGCCGAGACGCTGCGGGCCTGGCGCACCCGCTTCAACGCCAATCGCGAGCGCGTCCGTGCACTCTACGACGAGCGCTTCTGCCGCATGTGGGAGTTCTATCTTGCCGGCTCCGAGATCGCCTTCCGGCACCAGGGCCACATGAACTTCCAGATGCAGCTGGCGAAAAAGGTCGACGCCGTGCCGCTGACCCGCGACTACATCACCGACTGGGAGCGCCGCTACCGCGTCGCGGCCGAGCGCACACCGTGGCAGCTCGAGCCCGGCATCGCCAAGCCGCGCCCCGCCCAGCCCGCGCCTCTTCCGCAAGAGAGCGAGCAGCACGAGCCGAGAGAGAAAGCGCGCGGCTGATAGCGGCGACCGGACGAAATCCGCTCTAGGCGGCGCGGATTCGCGCGAGGAACGCGTCGATCTCGGCGCGGAGCTTTTCCGATGTCCGGCTGAGCTCGCCGGCGGCGGTCAGCACCTGCTCGGCCGCGCGGCCGGTCATGCCGGCGCCCTGGCTCACGCCGACGATATTGGCGGACACCGACTGCGTGCCGCGCGCCGCCTCCTGGGTGTTGCGTGAGATTTCCTTGGTCGCCGCGCCCTGCTCCTCGATGGCCGAGGCGATCGTCACGGAAATGTCGCTGACCTCGCTGATGACGCGGCCGACGCTCTTGATCGCGGTGACGGCACCCTTGGTGGCGTCCTGGATGGCGCTGACCTGCGCCGCGATGTCGTCGGTGGCCCGGGCCGTCTGGCTGGCGAGCGACTTGACTTCGCTGGCGACGACGGCGAAGCCCTTGCCCGCGTCGCCGGCGCGCGCCGCCTCGATGGTGGCGTTCAAGGCCAGGAGATTGGTCTGCGCGGCGATGTCGTTGATGAGTTGCACCACTTCGCCGATGTGCTGCGCCGCGTTGGCAAGCCCCTGCACGGTGCCGTCGGTGCCCCGCGTCTCGGACACCGCCTTTTGCGCGATGTCGGCGGCCTGGCTCACCTGGCGGCCGATCTCGGCAACCGACAAGGACAGCTCCTCGGATGCGGTGGCGACGGTCTCGACGTTGGTGGAGGCTTGCGTCGCGGCGCTGGCGACGGCCGTCGCCTGACGATCGGTTTCCTCCGCTGTCGCCGACATGCTCTCGGACGTGCTCCGCATCTCGGTGGCGGCATGAGTGAGCGCGTCGAGCAGCGCGCGAATCGAGCCGTCGAAGGCGGCGATATTCTGCTCGATCATGCGCTGCCGCTGCTCCTTGCGCTCCTGCTCGTCGCGCTGCGCCGCTTCGATGCGGAGCTTGGCCGCTGTGTTGTCGCGGAAGACGGCAAGAGCGCGGGCAAGGTCGCCCATCTCGTCCTGGCGCTCCTGGAAACTGACCGGGCGACCGAAATTGCCCATCGTCACCGCCAGCATCTCGT